>JBAXRM010000038.1:0-29826 GCA_037131225.1 Nostocales cyanobacterium ELA583
CCCGAAACAGAAGCCATTTTTGAACAAGTCGAAGAGATTAATACTGAAGCTGATAATGACCCTCATACTCTGCGGATATCCATTGATGCGAAGGTGGCAGTCAAGGTGTGAGAATTTGACCGAGGTGGTACAACTCGGATGCCAACAAAACCTAGTCGCGCTAGACGTTGGATTAAAACTGGCATTGCAATTGGTAAATTTAATAAGTTAGGTATTTTTTATGTCCAGTTAATAGCTGAATCATCTAACACAAAAGCTCAAGAAATCGTCATTGGATTAGACCCAGGAAAAATGTTTTCTGGCATAGCAGTTCAATCTGAAAAATACACACTACAAATGTTGCACCTAGTTCTTCCATTCAAAACAGTCAAAGACAGAATGGAGCAAAGAGCTATGATGAGCTTAATGGTTGAGTAGTTCTGGGTGGGATAATTTGTTGTCTTTGCGGGTTTCTAGAGCATCTGTTTTGGTGTTAAATTAATGTTCATTTTCTTGTTAAAAAAAGGCTGTCTCCATAACAGAGATAGCCATTAGTTTTCATATTTGATAATTATTTTTTTGAAGCAAATCTTCTAGTTCATCCAGTCTGGATCATCAATATTATAAGCCCAAAGTTCACCACAGTCTTGGCATTCCCAGAAACCATGATTATGGTCGTAAGTTGTATTCTTTGAGTTGCAACTTTTGCAGTTATTCAACCTTTGATTATCTTGATTAGACATTTGGAAACTCCCTGATTTGTAAATCTTCTGGAAATTCAGATAAAATTCCACCTTTTTTATCGCTGATTTTATAGAGTTGGTTATTCAATATTGGTTTAGCACCAAGTTGTTTGATAAATGGAGGAATGTTGGCTTTTTGGCATTGATTCAGGAGCGAACGCAAATGTTCAATATGAGTAGTTCTAGCATTTGCCCCTGACTCTCCCCCTAATATGACCCAATGTAGTTTGGAAGCGCATTGATCACAAATTGCTACACCACATACAGGATAAGCATCAACACCGTATAGTTGACTTTTTTCCTTTCCGCAACCATCACAGATACCCGCACCAATAAACTCACCCAACTATTCTGATAAATCAATGTCTTCCAGAACCGGTTCACAACTGAGAAACCGAATCTTCGCAGGGGTTTTCAGTAGATAATAAACGTCTTCAGCGTCTTTCTGTGTGCAAACTGAATACCCCAACCATAGATGATCAAATGGTAACTTGAGTTCCGTTTCCTCTAAGAATCTGCAACGCCAATTACAGGTGATCAAGATTTGTTGATTCTTCATCCTTATCGGGGAATATTACCAATTTTAAGTTCGTCGGATTTTGTTAGGGATGATGTTTACTGAAAAGTACCTTTAAAATTTTAACTTTTAGATGAATAGATATGTAAATTAGCAATAGTAGGATATGTTAGCGTAACGCATAATAATTATAAATTAATCATAATTACAAGCAAAAAGGCGCGTTAAGTAACGCACCCTACAGCGACTACAAGAAGGGCGATCTCACTTTAGTGAATCCAACCTAGAAGAGCGATCGCACTAATTATATGGGATTTCTTGAGCATTATTAGCTATTGCAAGACTTACCGCTCGTTTTTCTTCTTCATTTAACTTATGTACAGTAGTATTAGGCTTGACTCGTCGTTTCTTAACAGCATCTAACGCATCTGAAAGATCCCGATAACCTATTCCGCTACCGTTATTCATGGCAACTTTTAAGGCTGAATCAATAATCGCATTACGTATATCCCTACCACAGACTTCATCTATTTCAGCAAGTTTCTCGGTAGATACATCTTCTAGAAGTGGCAAGTTTTTTGGCAGAAGGTTCTGCCAGATGAGATTCCTACAAGTTTGATCTGGCATTGGAAAAAATATATTACGAACTCTAGTCTCAAATGCAGGATCATAGTTCTCAACTAGATTTGTGGCAAAAACAACAATTCCTCTAAATCTCTCTAGTGAAATTAGTAACTGACTACGCATAGAGTTTATTGCCTGCTCAGATCCTTGAGTTACATTAGTCAATCTTTTAGACAGCAAGGAATCTGATTCATCAATGAAAAGGACAGCTTTATCACGTTCTGCTGCATAAAAAAGAGCTTCAACGTTTTTGGGACCCTCTCCATGATACATACTTTCAATCTGAGCATAACTGACCAGTAAAATATTTCTCTCTAAGTAAGAAGCCACTGCGTGTGCAGCCAAAGTTTTTCCTGTGCCGGGTGAACCATAGAAATTAAGTGCAGAGTAAGGAAATGGTTGTATATTTCTTAATCCCCACTCATCAAACACTAATTTTTCAAGGGCTGAAATCTTGCTATATATCAGTAGTTCTTCCTTAACTGATTCAGGAACGACTAATTGTTCCATTGAAAAATTTGGCTTTTCGCTACGATATTGCTCCGCTCTTTCCTCTAGGGAAATAGAATTTGCTTTACTGGCAGACGCATTGTTATTATTTTTGCTCGGAGTTTTGGCAGGGTTTAAATCTACACTTGAGGAAACAATTAAAGATAAACTTTCTTTTCCTATTTTTTCTAAGTAGTTTTGCCAAGCTGTATATATTCTGGTTTTTAAAACAAGAAAATCTCTTTCATTTTTAGTGGCGTTTGGTATATTCTGAAGTATAATTTCGCCTTCCATGTTGTCCCCTAAATTTTTGTATTGACAATAAAAAGTAGCCCTTAATAATTTCTATTTTCTTAACTTTATGTAGGACTACTCTCATACATAAAGTGTTACACAGTTGCCAATTCACTTTTACTCAGCCTCATCTAATTGAGACAAAAACTACATCATCCTCGTCTCTAAGTTCATCTGCTATCGAGTCACTTTCAATGAATAAAGCTTCCTTTGTTGCTGGGTTGTATACAAATCTCTTGTGTTTCTTACTACCCTTTTCTTTAGCAATTCTTTCTAATTCTAAACTAGCTTCAGGCGGAACTATGACAACTTCATCATCAAGGTCATTCCAATATTCAAAGACGATCTCCATAACAGCAACAATAGTGATAATAGCCAAAGCTATGCCTGCTCCAAATAAGAGACCCAATAGTACAAACTCTAATCCACCAAACAACATAGTAAACACTCCTTATTTATCTTTGTGGTAAATCAATCACAACACTATCCTCGTTGCCAAAAATTTCATCCAATTCCTCGTCAAGTTTTTTAGCAGTGACTTTTCTCCCTAAATAACCTCTTTTTTTAGGGACAAGTTCTTCATCATTGTCTATAAAAATCTGAGTTATCACCAATCCTTTGGATGAACGATCAAGCTTGAGCAAGGTTGACTTTACATTAGGATATTTCAGCTTTATATCTACAGCGTATTCCAAAGCCTCAATATAAGTAAATACACTACTATCAGAAGCAAGCTCACCTTCTTTCAAGGTATCCATCATGCCGTATATCTGTTCTCTTGCCAAACTTTTGACAAAATCTTTGATTTTCCCTATATTCTCAGCTATTTTCTCAAAATTAGGCTCATTATCTGACATCATAATCAAATCTCCAAATATGAATGATAAATATAGATTTATAAGAGATACATACTACCTACCCCCCGAAGTACCTGATACCAACTTGACTCAAAATCTGAGCCATCTTTTCAGCCGCATAGCTGGGAACCTCTATTTCATTCCTGTTAGAATTGTCAGCGATTTATATAGCTACAGTCATTTCGCTGAGTCACAAATGAGCATAACAAAGCCTTTGTAGGTTTAACAACCCCCAGGAAAACGGATTTATACGGGACTTTTGTTACAAAAACTCAATAAAAAAACGGAAAAGATCGGATCAAAACTTGCTACAATTTGCAAAACTATTGATTGGTAAAGGTTAATGAATGTAAATGAGGTGTTACAATTCGTCGATCGCCTAGTAATGGAGAAAACGGGCAAAGGTCTAGACGATCTTCAAAAAGCTGTGATAGAAGGAACTTGGCAACGACAAACCTACGGAAATATTGCCCAAGAACACCATGCAACAAAAAATCATGTAGGAGATGTGGGTTATCAGTTATGGCAACTCTTATCTGAACATTTAGGAGAGGATATTAATAAACTGAATTTTCGTTCTACTATTGAAAGATTGAGATTAAATGAATCAGCATTTATTATACAAAATCATAGTAAAAATAATAATAGTTTTAATATTTGTAATTATCCCTATCAAAATCCTAACAAACATCAACAAAATAGCCAATCATTAATTTCTCACGATTTAACTTTTGCTCCTCAACTTATTCATTTTTACAATAGAAAAACTGAACTAGAAAAACTCTCTAATTGGATATTAAATCAAAATATTCGCTTAATTTCTGTCTTGGGTTTATCAGGTATTGGTAAAACTACTCTTGTTAAAAAATTTGTTGACTTAAATCTCGAACAATTTGAAATTATTATCTGGAAAAATCTCAATTTTCCTAACACTCTAGAATCATCACTTAATGAAATATTAACCACTTGCCATCAAGAACCTCAAGATAATATCAGCGATAAAATTAAACAAACTTCTGCACTGTTAACCGAGAAAAAATCTCTAATTATTTTAGATGACATCCAAAATCTCTTTATTAGTGGCGAATTAGCAGGTCAATATCAAACTCAATATCTCGACTATCAAAACTGGTTTAAAACCCTCACCGAAAGCCAGCATCAAAGCACCATTATTTTAATCAGTCAAGAACAGTGTCCAGAAATGCACTGTTTACATAAAGAATTATATCCTATCAAATGCTTAGAACTTTCAGAATTAAATAATACAGAAATTCTTGAAAATGAAAATTTGAAAGATCCAGAAAATTGGACACATCTCATTAACCTATATCAAGGTAATCCGAAACATATTCAAGACATGACCAGCTTAATTAAAGATTTTTTTGATGATAGTGTAGCCGAATTTTTAGCAGAAAACCAAATCATTCTGACCAATCAAATGCGATCACATTTTAAACAGCTATTCACAAAACTTTCTCCCCTAGAACAACAACTAGCCCTGGAATTAAGCAAATTTAAAGAACCTGTCGTTAGGGAAGTCTTAAAGCAAAACTTAAACTTGTCATCCACAGACTTTATTAATGCCCTAGAATCCCTGCAAAAACGCTATTTAATCACCAAAATCAAAGCAGATAAAACCCAATTTGATTTGTCCCCAATTTTTAAAGAATACGTCAAAACCCTTGATCAGTAGATTAGTAGATTTTTTGTTTCGCGCAAAGACGGCTCAATTACATATCTGCTAAAGGTTTACTGAAGCCAATCTCTATTCCTGTGAGTCGTGATTTTTGGGCGATCGCTTGTTGATGCTTCTCAATTTCAGATTCAATTCTAGCTAAATCATTGGCTTTGTTTTGAGATAATTTAGCCGTTGCTGTTCTGATATCTGATTCAAGTCTGTTTAACTTCAAATCAGTTTGTGGTGTTTCGTATTGTTTCTTGAATACCAAAACAATTTTGCTGTTATTGTTCTGGTAAACAGGTTTATTTTTGGTGTTTTCACAAGTACCCAAACCTTCTATTGCTTCACTAACTGCCTCTGGCATCAAGCCTTCAATTTCAAATTGCAACTTAGAAATATTGTTTCTAAGCTCAAGTAACTTTTCCAGATTTTTCATGATAAACTAACTTCAGTAATTAACTTATTAGAGGGGTTAGTTGCAATCCTAACCCTTCATTTTTCATGAGTTCAATTCAGATTTATTCTGGTCAGACGTGGACATTGCCAGAATTGATTCTAAAGGGTTTGGAAATTTAGGAAGCAAAACATTAACACAAGTAACTAATCACTTTGATTGGTGTCCAGAACATATTCAAGTTAAAGGTAAAGGCGTTGAAGGAATCGTAGCGGTTCCCATAGCTGCCATTCTTTAGCCCATTCGAGATAATAGGGTAAACTTCCCTGTACCCTGTTTTGCCTTTTAGAACTTTCAACAAATGCGGATGTTCTGGTGAGATTTCACAGAAAAATAATTCATGGGGTCGAAGTCCATAAGCCGCTAATACCCCCATAACCCCACAACCAATGTGCAGTAAATAAATTTCTGCTGTCCTCAATTTCTTTTTTACTAAGGATATTCCGGGGTATCGTCTCACTACTCCCATACGTCCCCAAATATGGTTTTAAATCTACAGCTAGATATTGCTGATAGGGTGGCTTATCAATTCCTGGTTTTGCCGGGAATGTGCCACGCAGTGAAAGCCTGTCTCCACGTTGACAGACTGTAACACCGATTCTCCCAGCTTTTAGACGTTCATTGACTTCCTCTAGAGTCCATTTGACCATTTTGGTTGTGCTAGTTCTGAACTAAATCTTAGTTATCTTCTAGTATATTCCAGTGCATTCTAGAACATTCGGAATAGTTGAACTAACTACCGGAATGAGTGTAGATACAAGAAAACCCTCGCAGTTGCAAGGGTTTTAAGTTAATGGGTACGGCTGGACTCGAACCAGCGACCGTCCGCTTAGAAGGCGGATGCTCTATCCAACTGAGCTACGTACCCATGAAGGCTTTACCACTATATCTAAAATTATCTAAATAAGCAAGAAGAAATTTTTAATTTCCCAATTTTAGTAATAAACTTCAAGTAATGGGAGAGTCAGGGTAGAATAAGAAACAAAATAGATACGATATTCAGATATATTGTGATGTCAAGGAGTAATTACCCGTGAATATGGATACCTACAGAAAATCTTAACCTGATAAAGTATCCAACTTGATGCCAAATACTCTTGCCCAACTCACCAAGTAATTATACTTCATCGTAATGATACTAAAATCCATTACATATTCTTTACCAACAAAGCTACTGTGAGGAGTTATTTGCTAGTGTTATGTTTATTCTCAAACGGCAGGATGTTGAGATTTCAACGATTCAGCACCCAGAGAAAGAAGATCGGCAAGTGCCGATTCTCTATTATCAGGGGCAGCCTTTTCGCTTGATTACAGTTTTTAAGGCCAGTGAAGCAGAAGAAGCTAAAACTTTTTGGAAATCACTCACGGATAACCGAGGTAAAGCTTGCCTCTTATTAGAAGAACCAGAACGCTATAGTATCTGGGGAAAGGTTAAACTAGAACAGATCAGTGGTGACACTGGCAGTCATAGTAAAACTGATGTTTTGACATTAGGTGTTATTACGCTGTTACAAGCTGTTTATCTAGATATTGAAGATTTATTAGGGAATCGTCAAGCAAGTTTATTTGCCAAGGAAATAACGGGGGTATTCCAGCAAAAACAATTTCCCGATATATCTTCTGCCGATGCAGTAAAATCTTTCCTAACCGCTGATTTGTCGCAGATGAGTAAAATGCCAGCTTGGCAAGAAACTCATGTGATTATTCTTTTAGAAGAACTACACAGATTAGGAAAAACATACTTTGGTGATGTCAACTTTGCTCATCAACTAGATGAGCGGTTACAAGATATGCCAGAAGAAGAGCAAGAACTATTTATTAGTTGGTTGCAAAAATCTCCACTCAATAAGCTTTGGCATTAGGGTGGATGTTAATTTGTAAAAAAACAACTATTAACACGGAACTTGCCATTAACTGGCGATTATCTGTCGCGAAAGTACGAAGGTGCAATTATTTGATCCCATGTGCAAAAAAAATATTACATTCAGAGCATTTACCTAGTTAATCCCTATGAGTAAATCTTACGACAATTCATCTCCTGTTAAACCCCTATTAACCACTCAAAACCTGATTTTTGCCTGTTTTAGCTGGGCTGTTTTAGCATTATTATACTTTTTGCTGTTTGGTGCCAAGATCCCTGATCCAGCGCAGGGAGGAATGGAAGTCCGCGCTCAATGGTATGTGATTGGTACAAATATTTTTGAAGCTGTGGCTTATTTGGGTGCAAGTCTCTTATGCTGGAGGAACTGGCGGAGTACCCAAATGGTTAGTAGTGGAAAAGTCTGGCTCTTAATCGGGTTAGGAATGTTTGCCTATTTTATAGGTGGACTAGTTTTTGGCTTTATAGAAATCGGCCTAAAACAAGAGCCAGATGTATCTATTGCTGATATCTTTTTTGTCTTGACATATCTATGTCTAGGTACTGGCATGGCTTTAGCCTTGCTTTCTCGCCGAATTAACCTGGAAGCATGGCAGTGGCCAATTGTGGTGGCAGTTGGAGGATTAGGCAGTTTTCTGGCTTGGTTGATTTCTCAAAAGGAACAAGCATCAACTGAGCAAATCACCTTTCTTCTCAACTTGTTTTACATAGTTAGCGATGTGGTGTTATTAATTATTGCCACAATTATGCTACTAGCTTTTTGGGGAGGTAAAGTCTCTCTATCTTGGCGGATGATTGCCGCGGCCGCATTTTCACTCTACATTGCAGATATGTGGTTTAAATTTGCCCAAGGTCCTGATTATCAAAGTGGAGACATACTAGAAGTATTCTGGGTGTTTAGTGGAGTGTTATTCGGTATGGGCGCTGTCCTAGAATACGACGCATCATTAAGTCTAAAACGCCGAGACCGTGGACGCAAACGAACTTAACAAATTTTGGTGTCTACCGTGAGAAAATTAACAGATTCTGACAAACAAGAAATTCTCAAGCTATATCGAGAAACTGCCGAAACAACCTCGACTTTGGCAGAACGTTATGGTGTGAGTAATTCCACAATCAGCCGACTGCTTAAAAGTACCTTACTAGAAGAGGAGTACGAATTTCTTGTCTCTCTAAAACGTGCTGCTAGAACCCCTGAAGGCAGAGCGCAGGTAAGTTATGAGCAGTTACCATTGTTGACTCAAGCGCCATTAGTAGTAGAAATTTCTAGTAGCGTCAGCATTGCTGAGGAGTTATCGAACCCAGAGCTAGAAAAGCCCACAATAGAAGTAGGGAAGGAAGCAGAAGGAGATGATGATCCTAATTTTGCTCAACCGATTCCGGCTAATAGACAGGTAAAAACACGCTCCTGGGCAGTGGAACAACCCAAGTTTCCGGTTGTCAAGGAAACTCCAGTTGTCAAAGAAACTCCAATTGTCAAAGAAACTCCAATTGTCAAAGAGTTGGAAATCGTCAGACACAAACCTATAGAAACGCCAATTATTTCCAAACCTAAGTTAGAAGTGGAAACTCGACTTCCACAGCCTAGTTTGTTTGCGGAAATTTTGGATGAGGATTTGCTGGATGAACCTGATGATTTAGATAATGACGATTTGGATGATGATTTGTATGAAGATGAGGAGGATTTTGAAGATGATGACTATGAAGCCCCAAAACCCATAGTTACCAGACGTTCAAATGGGGAAGCTTCTGTTCAGGTTTTACCATTGTCGGTTGCTCATTTACCGAAAACTTGCTATTTGGTTATAGATCGTTCTGCTGAGTTAATTACCCGTCCTCTCAAGGATTTTGGTGATTTAGGTCTGATTCCCAGTTTGGAAAATCAACAGAAAACTCTGCCGATTTTTGATAACCATCGCGTAGCTAAACGCTTTTCTACCAAGCGCGATCGCGTGATCAAAGTTCCTGATAGTCAAATGCTCCATAAGGCTAGTAGCCATTTACAAGCTAAAGGGATTACGCGACTATTGATTGATGGACAAGTCTATTCTTTGTCTTTAATCTAAAGGTAATGCGGGTATTTTCTGGTTAGAGTAGTTCACTACTCTAACCACTGCTGGATAAAACTGCTGCAAAACAATTTGCTAAATCAATAATGTCTTGTTTACGAGCAATTTGTTCAACCCATTCCTGGGGAATATTTTCCACCCCGTAATAAATTCCTGCTAATCCACCTGTTGCAGCCGCAGTAGTATCTGTATCTCCTCCTAAATTAACAGCCTTGAGGACTGATTCAGCGTAAGATGAGCTATTCAATATATACGAGAGTTTTGTAGTTAATTTAAAGTCAATAAATATTTTGAGTAACTGTAATGGTTCCGAATAGACTTGAATGGCTACAAAGAAAATAAACCTTTCCTTAGAAAACTTGGTAGTTCTAGAGAAAATTTGGGTATTGAACTCGTTGATAGACAATCAAGAGCCTTAGAATTATGTTCTAAGGCAATGTGGGATACCACCTTCACTAACTCAGTTGGTGATGTTATACTAGATATTCACGATATCTCAGATGTCGGGGAATGTCTCGGTTAAAAGTATCAGGAATACCCTTTTCTAATTTGATAATAGCTTGGTATGTGGTATTACCAATATCAAAGACGTTACCATGAGCAGTCCAGTAATTTTCTCGATACCAACGCCAGAATGATTGTCCTATATCATCTACAGAATAGCCATTACATAAAGATGCTGCTAAACATAACATTAAAGAACTTTCATCAGACCAAGTTCCGGGGGGTTGATTCCACGTTCCATAACCCAACATCTTTGTGACTGGTGATTTAATGCGTTCAGCACGACTGGTAAATTCCACAGGTACACCCAAGGCATCACCCACGCATAAACCCATTAAACCAGATAATACTTTAGTAGTAAGTGTCATAATTTAGATATTAATCTCAGTGTTGATCTCAAGTAGTAAGTTATGTCAATGATCAAGCTGGCCTCTCACCATGCTAGAATTAAAATAATATTCATAATTCCGACCCATATTTCGGGGTTACACTGGCTAAAAACGGGGGAATAATTTCCCGTTTGAGCCTTAACTTACGCCTTATTTGAGAAACGTATCTACTGTAATGGTTAACTCTGCTGCTTCCCCTCTCACCAACCGTAAGCCTTCTAAAGTTGAAGGTATTAAAGAAAATAGTAACTTTTTGCTTGAACCTGTAGCCACCGAAATCCTTCAGGACACCACCCACTTTACTGAAGACGCAATTCAGATTCTCAAGTTTCACGGTTCTTATCAACAGGACAACCGTGATAACCGCGTCAAGGGACAGGAAAAAGATTATCAAATGATGCTGCGGACAAAAAATCCCGGCGGGTTAGTACCACCTCAGCTATATTTAGCTTTGGATAAATTAGCTGATGAATATGGTAATCATACTTTAAGAGCTACTACTCGCCAAGGCTTTCAACTACATGGTATCCTGAAAAAGAACCTGAAAGCAGCGATCGCAACAATTGTCGAAAATCTCGGTTCAACCTTGGGCGCTTGTGGTGACGTTAACCGCAATGTCATGGCTCCTCCCGCCCCTTTTAAAAATCGCTCAGAATATCAGTATGCTTGGGAATATGCCCAAAATATCGCTGATTTACTTTCTCCTCAAACCGGCGCATATTATGAAATTTGGTTAGATGGGGAAAAAGCTGTAAGTGGGGAAGAACATCCAGACGTTAAAGCAGCGCGACAAACCAACGGTAACGGTACTCTTATTCATGATTCCGTAGAACCTATCTATGGTACTCACTATATGCCCCGCAAATTTAAAATTTGCGTCACAGTTCCCGGTGATAATTCCGTTGATTTATATTCCCAAGATTTAACATTGGTAGTAATTACCAATAAAAAAGGCGCATTAGCAGGATTTAATATCTTTGCTGGTGGCGGTTTAGGCAGAACCCATAATAAAGAAGAAACCTTTGCCAGAATTGCCGATCCTATTGGTTATGTTGCCAAATCTGATGTATATAATCTTGTAAAGGCTATAGTTGCGACACAACGAGATTATGGCGATCGCACCGACAGAAGACACTCTAGATTAAAATACTTAATTAATGATTGGGGTGTAGATAAATTCCGCACTCAAGTAGAAGAATACTTGGGTAAACCCCTTGAACCCTTTAAAGACCTAATTCAGTTTAAATATAAAGACTTCTTAGGCTGGAATGAACAAGGAGACGGGAAACTATTTTTAGGTATTTCCATAGAGAACGGGCGTGTTAAAGATGACGGCACATTCCAACTCAAAACCGCTTTGCGGAAAATTGTAGAGCAGTTTAATCTGCCTATTCGTCTTACTGGCAATCAAAACCTGCTATTTTACGATATTGCTCCTGAAGATAAAGAAGCAATTCAAGAAATTCTCGATAAATGCGGTGTTGTTGCTGACCCTAGCCAAATAGCAGCATTAACCCGCTATGCTATGGCTTGTCCGGCTTTACCTACTTGCGGTTTAGCAATCACAGAATCAGAAAGAGCCATTCCTGGAATTCTAGAAAGGATTCGGGCTTTGTTAGATAAATTGGGTTTACAAAATCAACATTTTGTGGTAAGGATGACCGGCTGCCCCAATGGTTGCGCTCGTCCTTATATGGCAGAATTGGCTTTTGTGGGTAGTGCGCCAGAATCTTATCAAGTTTGGTTAGGTGGTTCACCACATCAAACCCGGTTAGCACAACCTTTTGAGGAAAAACTGCACCACAATGATATTGAAAGTTTCCTCGAACCGATTTTTGTCTTCTTTAAAAAGTCGCGCACACCCAAAGAAAGTTTTGGGGACTTTTGCGACAGATTAGGTTTTGATGCGATTCGGGAATTTGTGGCTAATTACACCCCAGGAGAACCTACCAGCAGCGGTAAATCCCGTCATCGAGTAAGTCTGCGGGATGATTTTTACGCTCAACTCAAGGAAACGGCAGAAAAGCAAGAACGACCGATGACTGATTTGGTACATGAGGCTTTGGAGGCTTATTTCCAAACGCTGTAAGAATATATTCTCACGCAAAGGCGCAAAGTTGTTTTTGGGTTCTTGCGTGAGATTTGATTTACACTTATTTTCGGGTGAATTAATTACATTTTTCTTTCTCACGCAGAGGCGCAGAGGCACGGAGAGAGAGAAATTTATTGTAGTTGAAAATCGAAGATATATGATATATGAAAAAACTTTTAATTACAGGTGTTAGTGGTTTTTTAGGTTGGCATCTTGGTCAATTAGCGCAGCTAGAATGGGAAGTTTATGGTACATATCATAGCCATTTTCTAGAAGTTCCTGATATTAAAATGGTGAAGGTTAATTTAACAGACTTTCAGGAATTAAAAGGGATATTTAATGATATCAAACCGGATGCAGTAATTCACACTGCTGCCCAATCTCAACCAAATTATTGTCAACTTCATTCCCAGGAATCTTATAAAATCAATGTTACAGCCTCTTGTGATATTGCGGGACTTTGTGCTGATAATTCTTTACCTTTAGTTTTTACTTCTACCGATTTAGTTTTTGATGGTTTAAATGCACCTTATCAAGAAATAGATCAAGTATCACCTGTTAATATTTACGGTGAGCAAAAAGTCGAAGCTGAAGCAGGTATATTAAAAGTATATCCCCAAGCGGCTATTTGTCGAATGCCGTTAATGTTTGGCAGGGAAACACCCACAGCTAAAAGCTTTATTCAGCAATTTATCCAAATATTGAAAGACGGAAAAGAACTAAGTTTATTTATAGATGAATTTCGCACTCCGGTTAGTGCAAATACAGCCGCGAAAGGGTTATTATTAGCTTTAGAAAAGGTTAATGGGATCATTCATTTAGGTGGAAAAGAGAGAATTTCCCGTTATGAATTTGGGAAAATATTAGTTGAAATCTTACAACTTCCAAATGATAAATTAAAATCCTGTTTTCAGGCAGATATAAAAATGGCAGCAGCAAGGCCAAAAGATGTTTCTTTAGATAGTTCCAAGGCTTTTGCTTTGGGTTATCAATCATTATCTGTGAGAGAGGAGTTAGAAATATTAAAATCTACCTGTTAGGGTCTGTTAGCGAAGTATAACGCCCCATGCAAAGTCGTTTTTAAAGTTTTTTGCCTGAGATTATGGACGGGGAGTATAGCTGACCGAAAAATTTTAGATTTTGGATTTTAGATTTTGGACCCTAGAATTTTCGGTACAGGTTCCCCGCCTCTTCAGGCTCTTCAGGGCGGAATTAATCCAAAATACTCGCTGCGCTGCGTACGCTTCGCTAACGCAAATCCAAAATTGGCTGACACCATACTCCGGTATTTTTTTAAGCTGTGACTGGTTGACGAACTTCTACTGCTTCTCCAGTTAAACTAAAAGCCCGAACTTCGGTAATTTTGACTTTGACTATTTGCCCTTTAAGTTCATTAATATCACCAGTGAAGAACGTGAGCCGATTTCCACCGGTTCTTCCCATTACCTGATTTGTGTCTTTGGTGTTTTGCGCTTCTACTAATACTTTTTCTATGCGGCCAAAGTAACGTTCGGATCTTTCTGCTGCTTTGATATTAACTAAATGGTTTAATCTTTGCAAGCGATCGCTTTTGACTCCTTCACTGAGTTGATTATCCCACAAAGCCGCAGGTGTGCCAGGACGAGGTGAATAAGCCGCAGTATTCACTAAATCGAAACCGATATCTTCGACTAATTTTAAAGTATTTTCAAACTGTGTTTCTGTTTCACCCGGAAAACCCACAATCGCATCAGCACTTATTGATGCATCTGGCATATATCGCCTAATAGTATCAATAATCCGGCGATATTTTTCATGTGTATAACCCCGTGACATGGCTTTTAAAAGCTCATTATCCCCAGATTGAAAGGGAATATGAAAATGTTCGCAAACTTTGGGCAAATCAGCACAGGCTTTTATTAATCTTTCTGTAAAATAACGGGGGTGACTAGTGGCAAATCGAATCCGTTCAATTCCTGGTACATCATGGACGAAATAGAGCAAATCTGTTAATGTATGCAGGTGACGACCTTCGGGTGTAGAACCAGGTAAATCGCGTCCGTAAGCGTCAATATTTTGACCCAGGAGGGTAATTTCTTTGTAACCTTGTTTTGCTAACTGTTCTATTTCCACACGAATTGATTCTGGTGTGCGGGACTGTTCTACACCGCGGACGTTGGGAACTACGCAATAAGTACAACGTTCGTTACAGCCATAAATGATATTTACCCAAGCTGTTACCTGACTATCTCGACGGGGTTGGGTGATATCTTCAAAAATGTGAACTTCTTCGGTAGCGACAACTTGATTACCTGCAAAAACCGACTCTAGCAAATCTTTAAGACGGTTAGCGTGTTGGGGTCCCATGACTAAATCCAATTCTGGCACTCGTCGTAGTAAAGCTTCTCCTTCTTGTTGGGCAACACAACCAGCAACAATCAATGTTAAATCAGGTTGTTCTTGTTTGCGTTTGGCCTGTCTACCTAAATAAGAATATACTTTCTGTTCAGCATTATCCCGAATGGTGCAGGTGTTGTAAAGGATTACATCTGCTTGATTTGGGTCGTCTGACCACTCAAAGCCCATGTTTTCTAAGATGCCAGCCATGCGCTCAGAGTCGGCTTTATTCATCTGGCAACCGAAGGTAATAATATGATAATGGCGGTTAGTGGTCATTGGGAATTACGCTTAGTTAGTAATGTATATCAGGTCTGTTTTCTATTCTATCTTAAAGTTTCTTCTATTTAGGTTAATTTTGTTTCGCGCAAAGGAGCAAAGACGCAAAGGAAGGAGTTTACAATAAAATTAGAACTATCAGAATATAGGAAGAAAAATGATTATGCAAAGTATTAGAGTAAAATCGCGGATTGGGAAAGATGGAATTTTGCAGATTCAATTACCAGAAGGAAGGGAAGGAACGAAGTTAGATATTATTCTTGTTTATGAGATTTCATCAACAACTCCAGAGAAAACAAAGCTGAGTGATTTTTATGGCTGTATTGAGGATGATACATTTATCAGACATCCACAACCAGAACAACCAGAGAGAGAAACATTATAAAATTGACAAGTGAAATTATTCTCTTTCTGTGAAATTAGCCGCTTGTTCAAAATAAGGTTGTACTATTGTACATAGTTGTTGAACAATTAGAGAATTTGTATTATTGTCTACTTCTTGTAAAATTAACTCTTTAAAAGGTGGCTCACTTAAGTTTTCTATTGAAAGATGTTTAATAGCTTCTGTACGTAAATGCTCTAGTGCTTCCTTACCTCTAAAAAATATTTTAGCTTGTTGAAAATCAAATTTACTAGTATCATTAATATATAATTCCCAAAACTTTTCTTGCACTGTATCTTGAAATATAGATTTTACGCTAAAAATCTCTCTTCTAGATTCTCTAGCTCTACAAATTATCTGATTTTTAAACCAAATTTCTATATCTATCAAAGATAAGGAACTTTGATTATCTAAACTTAACCTAAGATTTGCTCTTTCTCGAAAACGAAACCTTAAACATTCAAGTAACTCTTCCATCATTAAGCTTTGAAAATAGTTTATTAGCCATTCATCTAGTTGTGCTTTAGTTAAAATATTTGTAGTGTTTCTTTTAAATGTTTTAGACTGTAATTTTTTTATAGGTATCTGATTTAATAAATTAGCTATAGTTTCTGTTTCTTCAAGTAGAAAATTTTCCCATTCATGTCTTGACCAATGAATTATTCTTACAGATTTAGAGTTCTTTTTTAGAAAATCACTATCTGGTTTTGAAGCCATTGTATCAATTTTTTCTTGTGTTCTAAAATCCCTATCAGAGATCGCAATTATTGGTATACTTTGGTGTAATTCGCTTTTAGAATAGATTAACTTACCCACAGAATTAAAGTTTCCACTACCACCTACCTCAACTACTTGATAGTCTATTTTTGATAATAATTCTTGATTTATTAAGTTATCAATAACTCTACGAATAAATGGAACTTCGGGACTTTCAGGTTCACCTTCAATTAATATATATAAGAGTTTACCGTCTATTTTCATTATTTTTCTCCCAAATCACCCAAGTTGATAATTTCCGAATCATAAAACATTTCTGCCACAGTTGGGGAATGGGTAGTAAAAATATATTGATTATTCGAGTCATCTCCCCGTAAAACTTGGATTAATCTTTTTTGCCAAGCAGGGTGTAAATGTAGTTCAACTTCATCAATCAAAACAATAGAGTTTCTAGCTGTATCTGCTGCCAAACCAACTAAAATTCTTAAAATTTGATGTTCACCAGAACTCATTTGTAGTAAATCATATTCTACACCATTTCTTTTGAGAATCAAAGTATCAGAATCTGGACCAGACTCTAAACCTATTAATTCTGAAGGAAAGCAAATTTTATTAAATAACCTTTGAACTCTCTTCCAATAGGACTCACCGTATTTTTCTTCACTCCATGTTCTATGTTTCCGGTAATATTCAATTAACCAAGATAAAACATCACTATGTGCATTTTGATCTTCGATATTTTGTTTATTAAAAGTCTTAAATAATCTTACAGTACGTCTTTGATCTAAATAGCAAACTCCACCAATTCTATCAAATATTTGTGAAGTTTGACGATTTTTAGATATTGCTTGAGAAGCTCTACCTCTTGCACCCAAAACTCTAATAGAATTTCTAGGTGACATATCATGATCACATAAATTATTTGGTTTTCTACTTGGATAATACCAAATAACTTTTGCTGGACTTTCTAAAGGTGTAACTGATTTTGATAAATTAAAGTGTTGCTTCAATCCCAGTGAAGAATAAACATCGTTAATAGCTTCAGCTTCATTTTTTTCAATGGAATACTCAAATGTTATTTGAGTTATATTAGCTCTACCTCTAACTAATTGTTGTACATTGTATTCCAAACCCTCTCTTAACTCTGGATTTTGTGGATTTTCAAAGACTTTAACTACAACATGAATTGCATCTAAAATGGAAGTTTTGCCAGAACCATTAGGACCAACAACTAAATTTATAGGTCGAGGACGACTAAGTAAATCGGTAAAATCTAAAGAGATATCTTTAATAGCTCGAAAGTTTTTTATTTCTAAAGAATGCAATTTCATATATTTTCTAACTATTGTATTTTATTTAACTTAAATTACACAGTAAATTCATCATAGTCTCTAAAAAGATTCAACCGCTATTATAGCTTGACCCCATGCAATAATAAATTTTATCACTCCGCCCCAATTACCCAACAAGCGGTAAAATTAATATCCCACTGCCATTGCACCCCTTGATATGTATTGCGACTACTTAGTACAAATCCTCACTGCCCGCGTCTATGATGTAGCCCAAGAAACACCACTAGAATATGCCCCAAACCTGTCCAAACGCATTAATAACAAACTTCTCCTGAAACGGGAAGATATGCAATCAGTCTTCTCCTTCAAACTGCGGGGGGCATATAACAAAATGGTCAATCTCTCCCCAGACCTACTCAAACAAGGTGTCATAGCGGCTTCTGCGGGCAATCATGCCCAAGGTGTAGCCTTAGCTGCCAGTCGTTTGGGAACAACCGCAATCATCGTTATGCCAGTGATTACGCCAGAGGTAAAAATAAATGCCGTCAAAGCTAGGGGCGGAGAAGTAGTTTTATATGGTAATAATTATGACGATGCCTACGCCCACGCCCGGCAATTGGAAGCAGAAAAAGGGTTAACCTTTATACATCCCTTTGATGATCCTGATGTCATTGCTGGCCAGGGAACTATTGGTATGGAAATCCTGCGACAATATCAGCAACCGATTCACGCTATCTTTGTGGCCATTGGTGGAGGTGGCTTAATTTCCGGAATTGCAGCTTATGTCAAACGGTTGCGTCCTGATATTAAAATTATTGGTGTTGAACCTGTAGACGCTAACGCCATGTATCAATCATTGCAGGCTGGTAAAAGGGTGCGGTTGTCTCAGGTAGGTTTATTTGCTGACGGTGTAGCAGTGCGGGAAGTAGGAGAAGAAACCTTCCGGCTATGTCAACAATATGTAGATGAAATTATTTTAGTGGATACAGATGCTACTTGCGCGGCGATTAAAGATGTTTTTGAGGATACTCGTTCTATTTTAGAACCTGCGGGAGCATTAGCGATCGCTGCGGCCAAAGTTTACGCAGAAAGAGAACAAATTCAAGATCAAACCCTCATCGCTGTTGCTTGTGGTGCTAACATGAATTTTGATCGGTTGCGTTTTGTAGCAGAACGGGCAGAATTTGGAGAACGTCGAGAAGCCATCTTTGCAGTTAACATTCCTGAAGAAAGAGGCAGTTTAAGAAAGTTTTGTGAATGTATTGGTAATCGCAATTTGACAGAATTTAATTATCGGATTGCGGATAATCAAGAAGCGCATATTTTCGTAGGTATGCAAATAGAAAATCGTGCCGACGCTGCAAAAATAGTCGAAAATTTTGCAGCCAATGGGTTAAAAACCATAGATTTAACAGATGATGAATTAACAAAACTGCATTTGCGTCACATGGTAGGAGGACATTCTTCTTTAGCAAAAAATGAACTCCTTTATCGTTTTGAATTTCCTGAACGTCCCGGTGCTTTAATGAAGTTTGTAACTTCCATGTCTCCTGATTGGAATATTAGCTTATTTCATTATCGCAATAATGGCGCAGACTATGGACGGATTGTGGTAGGAATGCAAGTTCCACCTTATGAAATGTCAGAATGGCAATCATTTTTAGATACTCTGGGTTATCACTATTGGAATGAAAGTGATAATCTTGCATATAAGTTGTTTTTAGGATGATTTTTTCAAGAATAAGCGAACGCAGACAAACGCAGATAAAGATGTTTCAGTCAATGGATTTTAGGATTCTGTGCAGCCTCGCGTAAAATTGGTATGAGTTGGGTTAAACGTTATTAACCCAATTTAGCTAAGATCCCCAACTTCTTTAAGAAGTCGGGGATCTTAATTATTCAATTCAAACTCATTACCCAATCCCGTAAATGTGAATTTACTTGTTCAGGAACTTCATCATGGGGACAATGACCTGCTGTGAGAAAAAACTCTGTTAATTGGGGATAATATTCATGATATTTCTGAGAACTTTCTCTAGCTCTCATCCAAGGATCTGCTTCTCCCCATAATAACAGTAAAGGACAATTTAATTGTTTGAGTAAAACGTCAACTTTATCTCCTTGAGGACTGCTAAAAACAGAAACAAAGACATCTAAAGCTCCTTTATCAAAAGCAGGTTGCTGAATTTCTGCTACTAATTGATCAGTAATTGCAGTTTTGTCTAAATAAACTTTTTCTAAGGTTCGGCGAATTACCCACTTTTGGCGCGTATATTGAAATAATAAAGATTGGGCTAAACGTTGTTTAAATGCCCATTTAATAGGTTTACCCAAAAGTTTTTGCAAAGGATTGGGAGAAGGTTGAATTTGATTTTCTGGTTGAGAAAATGGACCTGCACTATTAAGTAATACTAAACCAGCCGTACTGTCAGAATGTTGAGAGGCAACAGACAAACAAGCATAACCACCTAATGAGTTACCTGCTAAAATTGTTTTTTGACCAATGACTTCACTAATAAACTCATGGAGTTGGTCGCGCCACAAGTCGCTGCTATACTGTAATTTAGGTTTTGCTGAACGTCCAAATCCTAACAAGTCAATGGCGAATACTTGGAAATCTGCACTCAATTCTGTGATATTCTTGCGCCAATGGTCTGTGGAAGCACCAAAACCATGTACTAATAACAAAGGTGGACGCTGAGTTTGTGATTCTCCTGCTTGTACATAGTATACGTCATGTCCCCGCCATTGCCAGTATTGACCAGGAATAGGACTCGTAAAAGGAGCGATACTTGTTTGCATATTACAAAGAAATATTAAGTTACTTGTCATATTGTAAATTAAATTATCAAACAACTAACACTAAAAGGGCAGCTACAAACCGCTTCTACACAGGCAAAACCCACCTCCGTGGGTTCACAACCATCAATTTTGTATTAGTCCGTGCAGATGGAGTTTGCCTGTATAGCTGCGACTTCTAGTCGCTAGAGCTTAAGTTAAGTAACAACTAACAAAAATGATTACTGGAAAAACGAAACTTTTAGGAGTCATTGGACATCCTGTGGAACATTCTCTTTCACCATTGATGCACAATGCCGCATTGGCTAAACTGGGATTAGATTATGTATATTTGCCTTTTCCGATTGCCCCAGAAAATTTAGAGAGGGCGATCGCAGGTTTTGCTAGTATGGGTGGAGTAGGATTTAGTATCACCATCCCTCATAAACAGGCAATATTGCCATTATTATCCGAAATTTCCCCTATTGCTCAAACTATCGGTGCAGTGAATACTGTTACTCGTCAAGGTGATAAATGGGTGGGAACAAATACAGATGTAGAAGGATTTATTGCCCCTTTACAAACAACATATCATCAAGATTGGAGTCAGAAAAAAGCGGTAATTTTAGGAAATGGTGGTGCAGCAAGGGCAGTTGTAGCGGGTTGTATTCAAATCGGTTTGGCAGAAATTCACGTCGTGGGGCGGAATTTACAGAAATTACAAGCATTTAGTCAAAGTTGGCAAAATTCACCCTTTGCAGATAAATTTCAAGTGCATGAATGGACAAACTTACCAAACTTAATTCCCCAAGCTAACTTGTTAGTAAATACAACTCCGATTGGAATGTATCCTCATGTTGAAGAATCACCATTAAGTAGTCAAGAAATTAGTTATTTGCCAGGTGATTCTATTGCTTATGATTTAATTTATGTTCCTAAACCTACCAAATTTTTGCACCTAGCCGAAAAACAAGGAGCAATAATTATTGATGGTTTAGAAATGCTAGTACAACAAGGTGCAGCAGCCTTAAAAATCTGGTTACAACAGGAATCAGTTCCAGTTACCGAAATGCGTCAAGCATTGGAAAATCATCTGGTAAGTAAATGGACCGAAATAAATATCAAATAATATCAATACCTCCTCTAAGATACAAGGTTAGGTTGTAGAATTTTTTGATTTGGCTAAGATATTGTTTACCTAATATGATTTCAGCAATAAGTAGGTGAGTGTTGAAAATTGTCGTTATGGCAAGGCAAAAGGCAAAAGGCAAGAGGCAAGAGTGAAGAGGGTTTGGGCGATTTTACATTTCTTTACACAGTTTAGTTTTATTGTGTTCACCTACTTAGGTTTATTATTTGTGGCAACTTAACCAAAAAGTGAGATACTGCAAAGCAGCGTTTTATTTAAATATAAACAGATGGAAAAAATACAACTTTTTGGAATGCCGGCAGAAAAAGGCCGATGGCTACTTATCCCTTTGAGTATAACTGTTTTACTGTGTTTGGGTACAGTTTATTCTTGGAGTATCTTTAGGAAACCTTTGCAAAAACTCCTCAGTGTCGGTGCAACTGATAGCCTATTACCATTTACAGTGCTGTTAGTTGTTTTCGCTATTTTAATGCCTATTACAGGCTTTTACATTAACCGTTTTGATACTCGTTTAATTACAGGTGTTGGAGGGTTAATTACGGCAGTTGGTTATATTCTCTCTAGTTTGGGTGGCAATATTCCCACCTTAACTATTACCTATGGGATTATCGCCGGCATTGGTGTCGGTATTGCCTATGGTGTACCATTAGCTGTTGTAGCAAAATGGTTTCCCGATAAAAAAGGGTTAGCTGTGGGTGCTACTGTGATTGGTTTTGGTTTATCACCTTTAATTACAGCACCTTTAGCCAAGTCTCTGATAGATAGTTTTGGAATCAAGCAAACTTTTGTAATTTTAGGAATCGCTTTTGCGGTAATTATTACCGCCATTTCCACACTCTTAAAAACTCCCCCCCCAGGTTGGCAACCAGAAGGTTGGACTCCTCCTACCTCTACACAAGCAAATATTAACTCGACAACCTCAACATCAATTATCCAGAGTTCCAGCTTTTACGGGTTGTGGTTATGTTATACCATTGGTTCTTTTGCAGGACTAGCTGCTATTGGTATTTCTAGTCCGCTGGCACAAGAAATCATTAAATTAGATGCTGCCACAGCCGCGGGTACAGTTTCTCTATTCGCTGTATTTAACGGTGTGGGACGCTTGTTTTTTGGCTGGTTTACAGACAAATTTTCACCCAAGTTAGGGGCAGTAGTTTCCTTTGTTTTGATTTTAATTGGCTCAATTATGATGCTTAGTGCAGGAGAAGGCAGCGTACTAACTTATTTAGTTGCTTTTTCTCTATTTTACTTAGCTTTAGGTGGTTGGTTAGCGATCGCTCCTACATCTACTTTAATCATGTTTCCGCCCCAAGACTACGCGAAAAATTACGGTGTTGTCTTCACAGCTTACGGTATGGGAGCTTTAGGTGGAACGTTATTAGCTGGTAAAATTAGGGATATTTTCGGCAGTTACACCAATTTCTTTTATCCTACTGCGGGATTAGCCATTGTTGGTATTGTTTTAGCTGTATTCATGTTAAAACGTACTCCTGCTAATATTGATTTAGTTGAGATTTAATAGATATCTGGTAAAAATTAAATATCAATAACCTGACACCCTTGTAGAGACGTTCTATGGAACGTCTCTACATTTATTTTCACCCGTATTTCCACCAGATATCTAATATTATACTAAAAACGGTTAGGAACTTTACTTTTTCCTGACGAAAAAATTCAGTTCAAAACCTCTCCCTGTGAACGGGGAGAGGTTTACCAGAGGGGTAAAGCTTTAAGCCGTTTGCAATATATAAAAGATTCCCGACTTCTTTTTTATAAGGGAAATGCCGAAAACCCTTGAAGATGTAGCTGACTTAGGAAGCTACATCTGTGCTTTAGACAAGGGATAAAGGCTAGAGGCTTTCCTTTATCCTGCATTGACATTAATTTAAAAATTTGAAATAATTTCAAATTTTAATCCATATTCGTGAGACAATTAAATTGTCAGCAAAGACATTAAAAACCTACCGGGGGACTCTCGGAAAGTTACGCTTGTCAGAGATGATTCTGCCAGTAATGGCAAACAGGATCAGGGCAAGAACCCAAATATTTAAGGCAATGCCTGAAGCTGGGATAACTGAGAGATATAGACTGAAACTCTCTATAGAATCCCCGCGTCTTTAGACCGGAGAGTGTCAATGTTGACGTTAATTTTCTTAGAAGTCGGGGATCTAAAACATTACCAATTCCCTACTGTGGTTGCTGATTTGATGTATGAAAATGGTTTTTGATGATATCCAAACCCTTGTAGAGACGTTCCATGGAACGTCTCTACATTTAAATTCATACCTGGTTTCAGTAACGCCCCAATTCCCTACTGTGGTTGTCGCATATATCTTTCCTGTCCTTGGGCATTATAGATAAATACAGGAAGTTTAGCATTTTGACCAATGACTTTAAGAGCATCTTTCAAACTTTGGAAATGACTTTGTATTTGCGGATTATTAGCTTGAAATAATCGGTCGTATTCAGGAGTTAAATTTACTTTAATTTCCTGATTCTCAATAGTAAAAGTACAAATCTTAATTCTACTGGTACAAGTGGTATTGAGTTCAGCGCGAGTTTGGGTTAAATCACCATAGATTTGGAATTGTTCTTGAGCTTGTTTGACAGATACTGTATAGGTTTCAATCAGAGGTTTAGCTTTATCAAAATAGAAAGTACCTTGACCTACTTGTTTAGCACTTTCTAGAGCCTGTTCCCAAGACTTGACTGCACCTGTCCATTCCTTTTGATTACCGTAAACTTTTGCCTGATTAGCGGCTTGGATAGCTTTTTGATAGGATGCGGCTGCTAATTGTTCCTTTTTGGCGCGATTGCGTGCCATAATGGTTTGTGATTGGTATTCTACTAATAGCTTACTTGCATCCTCAAATCCTAAACTGTTTGTAGGGATAATTTTTAGGGTATTAATTGCTGTTTGGAAATTAGATTCTACCCTTTGCCATTCAGGAGCAGATTTAGCATTAATTTGCAGTTTGGTAGCTGTTTCTCCGGCAGTTTTAGCATTAGCAATTTTTTGTAGCCATGTTTCTTCCCTAAGCAACTGATCATTAATACTTTTTAGGGTATTTTGATAGCTTGGTAAATTAGCTTTTACCAGTTCATAGAGTTCATTGCTAGGCTTAATTAACTCTAATGAGGTGATTGCCTGTCTCCAGAGGTTTTGTCTACTGCGTAACTCATCCAAACTCTTAGAAGGAGCTTGAGTTTTTTTCTGTGCCAAGGATGCCATTTGTAAGGCTTTTGCAACTTGGTTAATTTTTGTGGACTGTTCCGAAAAACTTGTAACTAATTGCTGAGACTCTTGATAACGGGGAGACCACTGAGGAATTTTTTGCAAATCGGCAACTACACCATCTAGTTGTTTTTGCACTGATAATAGGTCTTTTTCTGATTTAGTCCGCTTAATTTGCTGCTGATAATCGTTCTTAAATTGCTGTGCTGTTTGTAATTCTTTGCACTCAGAGATTACACAACCATGATGGAGAACAAACGCGCTACCACCGGAAACCAGGGCGATAACTACCGCTGTACCAATAATAATCGGTAAGGGCGGAAATGAAAGTGATGATGTTCTTTTTTTAGGTTTATTTGGGACATTGGCAAAAGGATCAAAATTTTCTTCAACATCCCCAACCTCTTCAGATTCATCCAGAGATAAATTTGAGTCTGGTAGTAAGTAATCTAAAAAAGATTCTTCAGCACTGGAGAGAAATGAATCCACAATGGGTTCTTCTTCGGTTTCTGTAAATGATGGTTCTTGAAGATCCGAAGGGATAAAGAAAGATTCTCTTTCTATAGTTTCTCTGTCTGTCTCTGCTGTAGGAAGTTGAAAGTTATACTGAATTTCTCCGTCTGTATCTAATACAGGAGGTTGAAAATCATACTCAGTCTCTCCCGATGTATCAAATGTGGGAATTTGAAAATCTAGTAAATGTTGAGCATAAGGGCGTTTTTCTCCAGAAACTCTCAAGAAAAATTGTACTCGTTGGGTTTGGTAATTAAATTGCCATTGTAGTGCTTGTTCTAATATCTGAAAAACTTGCTGTGTGTCAACTGTCACATCAGAAGGATGTTGAGTTAAAATCATCAATTCATCATTTTGGATGGCGCATTTCACCTGAATACTCTGACTATCAGGTAATTGAGCCACTAATCTTTCTTGCAAGATATTGCCTAAAACTTGTAGATCTTCTTGTTGAACTGTTGCTTTCATAAAGCGTTACCGCCACTTTTTCTATATAGTTTTGATTATCAAGGGGACTGGAGACTGGGAACTGGTAATTGAAAAAATATTACATCCCATAGATCAGGTTCTAGCAGAATGTTAAATTTGTCATGAATAACACAGTTGAGGATGATGATTTAGACTTCTATTTTTTTATAAGTAGGTGAACACAATAAAACTAAACTGTGTAAAGAAATGTAAAATCGCCCAAACCCTCTTCACTCTTGCCTCTTGCCTTTTGCCTTTTGCCTTGCCATAACGACAATTTTCAACACTCACCTACTTACAGCTAGATTATAAATTAGACAATCCAATCACAAAATAAATTTTTCAGTTCTATGAAACCAAATTCTATAATTTTCGGTATTGGGCAAAATATCAGATAGCATCAGAGAAAGCGAGTTGGACTTGTTAATACAAGGTGTGTCTCAATGGATTTATTAGAGTATCAAGTTAAAGAATGGTTTGGTAAAATCGGCATTCCGGTCTTACCATCTCAAAGAATAGACCATCCGACAGATTTAAAACGGTTAAAAATCCGTTACCCGATTGTGTTGAAATCGCAGGTACAAGCTGGGGAAAGGGAAAAAGCAGGTGGAGTCAGGATTGTAGAAACTACGATTGATGCGATCGCCGCAGCACAGAATATATTTAATTTACCAATTTGGGGACAATTACCAGAAGTTTTACTGGCAGAGTCAAAGTATGATGCCCAGAAGGAATTTTATCTAGCTGTAGTTTTAGATACTGCGCTCTGCCGTCCCGTTTTATTGGGTTGCACAGAAGCAAATATCGAATGGGAGACAGCTGGGGAAAAAATTCAGCACGTAGTTGTAGAACAGGAATTTTCTCCATTTTATGCCAGACGACTGGCAGTAAAGATGGGTTTGCAAGGGGCTTTGATCAAGTCTGTGAGCGATATTGTGGAGAAGTTGTACCAATTATTTGTCCAACAAGATTTGGACTTGGTAGAAATTCATCCTCTAGGTGTGAACGCTGCTGGCCAAGTGATGGCTCTCAATGGTAAGGTTAGGGTGAATGAACGGGCTATTAACCGTCATCCTGAAATAGCCGATATGGCTGCAAAAATGATTGGCCGTCGTCTTGGTGATAAAAGAAGAACTGGCTTATTCAGCAGTGTGGATACTTTAGAAATGCGGGGGAAAATTGGGATTTTAGGCAATGGTAAAGGTTCTGTGTTAACAACATTGGATGCAATTGTTAATGCTCATGGTAAACCTGGTAAATGTGTTAATTTGCGCCATTTATTTATGGGTGATCCTACACCGACAAGTTTTTGCGATCGCCTCATCAGCAGTTTAACAAATTTAGCTAGTGATCAAAGTAATCAAGTTATTTTAATTAATTTTTTGGGGACTATTCCTCAAGTTGACCAACTCCCAGAAATTATTACCAATTTTCTCCAATCAGATAGAGGTGAAATCACATCTCAGATACCAGCTTTTAATGTTAGTAAAAGTTTTCGTCAGATTGAGTTACCTCATTTAGTTTTAAGGTTAGCGGGTTCTGAATTTAATCATATCAAAGAATATTTAGCTACAATCAAAACCTCTAATCAATCAATTATAGTTGTAGAAAATTTAGATCAAGCAGTCAAAGAAGCAGTTCGTTTAGCTAAATTATCTGTGGTTAAAAAAGGTAATGGGTAATAGGTCTATGATAACTAATAACTAATAACTAATTTTGTTATGAACTTAACGCCAGAAAGTAAGGTTTTAATCCAGGGATTTTGTGAATTTATATCAGCAACTCATATTGCTCAAATGCAAGCTTATGGTACAAATTTAGTAGCAGGTGTCAATCCTGGCTATGGTGGACAACAAATATATAATCTCCCAGTGTTTGATTTAGTGGAGGAGGTTGTTGCTAAATTTGGACAAATTGACACAGCCATTATATGTGTTCAACCTTATCAAGTTTTGGATGCAGCATTAGAAGCGATCGCCTCTAATATCCCCCAAATTATTATTACTACCGCCGGTGTACCACCATTGGATATGGTACAACTACTTCGCAAAACAGAAACTGGTGAAACTTTAATTATTGGACCTAATAGTCCGGGAATAATTGTTCCTGGTAAAATTCTCCTGGGTACTCAACCCAATGAATTTTATATACCCGGTTCTGTGGGAATTGTCAGCCGGAGTAGTACCCTCACTTATGAAGTAGCTTGGGAATTAACAAAAGCGGGTTTGGGACAGTCAATTAGTGTCAGTATTGGTAGTGATGCTATTGTTGGTTCTTCATTCCTCCAATGGTTACAAATTCTTGATGAAGATGATACCACAGAAGCGATTGTTTTAATCGGACAACCTGGTGGGGAAAGCGAAGAAGCAGCAGCGGAATATATTACTGAAGCAATTGATAAGCCTGTAATTGCCTATATTGCTGGTATACACGCACCATCAACCCAAACTTGGCAACAAACAGGGACTTTAGCAAGTGTAATTGGACGTTCTGCAAATTTTGGCACAGCAGAAAGTAAATTAGCTGCTTTTAAATCTGCAAAAATCCCTGTCGCTGATAGTCTATCTCAAATTCCTAAATTACTGAAAAATATCCTGATTTCACAGAGTGTAACCACAAAATAATAGTGAAATACGAAAATTAGTATGTATTTATACGATTTTAAATTTTTTTAGTCGTTATACTCATTTTCAGGTTCTACCTGGGAATTGATGAAGTGGCCAGTCCACTTCATTTTTATTGTTAAAACTTAAATTTTTCAGTCATTAACTAACTCATCTCGCCATTTTTCGCGTTTTTCTCTCTCTTCACGCACTTCTTCTTCTCGTTCTCGTGATCTCACTAATAACCAAGTTTCCCATGTAAGGGGTTTTTGTCGTTCTAAATGGTTAATAAATTGCATAATTGATAAATCTGCTTTGAGAGGATTTTTTAAATCAAACTGCATTGTTTGTAAGATTTTATCATTGTTTTTGAGTAAGCGATCGCTAATTTTTTTCCCTACTAATAACATCAATTTATTAATCAATTTTCCGAAAATACCTTGACGTTTTTTGGACATTAATAGAATTTGTCCTTCAGTTTTTCCCTCTGGTAATATCCGCGTTGTAAATATTATATGTAAATTGGTAGACTCATTAGTAAAAGAAATTATACTTGTTGTCCCATACCAATAACAAATACTGTAATTAAGAGAATTATTGAAAAACCAACGGTAAAGACTTAACCAAAATGATTTACCACAAATACCCGTAATAGTGCTAAAAATAATTGCATTTTGATTGAGTTCTTGTTTCTCCAAAACCATTTTTAATGGTAATTTATTAACTATATTAATTTGTTGAGTATCAATACTCTGAAGAAGTAGTACATTGGGATGACAATCAATACTAAATTGCGAACCGAGAGAAAAATCAAAATCTTGGTTTTCCCAATCTAAAACAAAAGGTAATGGTTGTTGAGGAGTTTCCCCTGTCCAAACCCAAATTATTCCATATTGTTCCGCCGTTGGCCAAGTTTTAGCTTTGAGAGATGCGGGTTCATCTAAATTAGGAACATCAACACAAATACCTTCTGCATCAAATTTCCACTGATGTAAAACACAGCGTAACTCATTACCCTCAATTTTGCCTTCAGCTAAACTCGTACCCATGTGAGGACAGTAAGCATCTAGAATAACTGCACGTCTATCTTTACCGCGATATACTACTAAATCCTTACCTAAAATTGTCACAGCTTTGATATCACCCACTTGCAAAGATTGAGAAAGTAATACCCAGTACCAACCTTCCACAAAACTGGCTGATTGATTGAAAATTTTAGGTTTACGAACTGAGTTGAGATTATCTATATTGGTGTTCATTTTTAGGATTTCACTTGCAGTGAAGCGGTTCATCTATTCCTATCATGAACAACTTATAAAAACAGTTATTTTTAGTACCGTAGGGAGTTGATTCTGGACTATGATTTTCTTGATTATGTCTGAACTGTGATTTTCTTGATTTGTTTGATTTAGATGATTTTGTCTGAACTGTGATTTTCTTGATTTGTTTGATTTAGATGATT
>JBAXRM010000039.1:0-29350 GCA_037131225.1 Nostocales cyanobacterium ELA583
TGAGCATCAGTATTAATTGACCAAAACTCAACTCCCGATACATCAGACTCAATCATGCGGTTGACAGCATTACCACCGCCACCACCCACACCAATCACTTTGATGTTGGCAACACGGCCTGGCACAATTTCACCAATACCACTATTTTCAGGAGAAATTCGCTTGCCATCTTTACCTTGGGCAAAATTTAGCCCAGAGTTATTAAAAGGATTGTTGGAGTTGACTGCCAAAGAGAACCCTTGTTGTCCCGGAGTTTGAGAGTTATGAGTCAGCCCTTGGTTATTATCAAGTGTCATTAGATTTGTGAAAGAAGGTAGATAAACAACTTTTTTCGGTGTGATTTACCTAAGAGTCAACTAACTGCCAAGATAAATTTTGGTACCGAATTTTATTTTTTTTACTATTCCCTAGCCTACATGATGACAGGTGAGATATGGTAATTTGTCTGTGAATCAGGTATAAAACCTCAGTTGCAAAGTCAGATATCCGGACTATTGTCTTATAACTCCTTTATTTATGGATTTTTAATTGGCTATACAGTTTATGATACCAGTCGCTCATGTTGCTGACTCCCCCCTATTCTTAAAAAGTATAGTTCTAAAAAGTATAGACATTTATTTATCTCATACTTTTTATCAGCAGCAGATTACTTTAACAATAGCGTCAACCAAATTGATCAGCAGACTCAACCATAATAACCCTATCTATGGGTAAAAAGCAGTAAAGACTGGTTGATACAAGACATTTAACTGGTTATTAACTGTTTGACAGAGCCTAATCCTAGTAAGGAATTTTAATAACCTCCGAACATTTTTCAGAATATGTAAGGATTCAGGAGCAAAGGAGTCAGGAGTCACAATAAATACAATAAAAGAAAAGAAATCAGGAGCCAAGGAAACACCGAATCAGAATAAATTGCCATAATTTTCCCTCAAATCTTCTTTTTTTCTTTCTCCTGACTCCTGACTCCTGACTCCTTACCAGAATATTGTTTAGTTACTAACTTTACAACCTTTAGCATGATTTTTTAACGAATGGCTAAAAATCTCATATCAAAAATCTCATATCTATATGTACAATATATGCCTAATTTACAAAAATATAAAATTAAGAACTTGAGTTACTAATTTAGCAGATTTGTCTATATCAGGTGAACAAAGGACGAAGGCAGCAGAAAGAAAAAATATTTATGTTTAATGTATTCCTGTTTTATTTAGTGTCTCTGACTTCTTGATAACTAAGCCTGGGGTTTTTTGATTCATTTGTACTAATGGAATAGCCGGATTTTTTATATCAATGTAATCTATCTTACTAGAATTAACTTCACTCGGTAAACGGCGCATTTGTACAAGTGCTTGAATTTGCTCAGATAATCTATTGCTAGGGCTGCCTAAATGCACATTTCCTAATTCAGTTTTCAAAATTAAATTTGTCGGATCTTGAAAATTAATTTCCGTCACTTTCAGAGAACTTTGGCTGATAGCCTCATAAAGTTGCGTCCAAAATAGCTTGTATTGCGCTGTCGAGCCAACTACTATTAGTCGAGGTAATTTTGCTTTAGGGTTAATGGAGACATACCTTGATAAAGGCATCCTTATGCCACTAGCATCCAGTAAACCTAGTTCATTCGGTGTATTAGCCGTACCGCTGTTTTGTAAACAAGACTTAATCTCAGAAGACTTACCCGTGAATGAAGGGTTAAGAACACAATTAACTGCTATTTGATCTTTACTGATTTGGGTGATACTTTCGGCACTCATAGCGATCGCTACTGGTACTCGTTCCTGGATTTCAATAATTAAACCAGGAGGTAATAAACGACGGCTAACCCTAGCTTGGGCGATATGCGGTTGTTTTCTTAAGGAATCAGTTATTAGAGAAGGTTCAACTCGCCATAAAGACTGAGGAGATGATAACCGCAACAATGAATAAATGTCCTTTTCCGTCAAAACCTGATTACCAGATTTAATCACCACTTGCCCTGAATCCTTCAATACCCACATTGGCTGGATTGCCACCCAGAACAAAACAGAGGCCAATCCAGTTACAGTAAGTGTGCGCCAAATAGCATGAATAATTTTGATTTGTCGTTGCCTACGTAATTTTTGGCGGCGTTGAGCTAAATTTGTCCGAGAAACTGATAATATCCCAGCCATGTAAACCTCTTGTGAATATCAATCCCATTGATTTTGTAAATTGAATTATTCCGACAACTTATCAATTTTGAAAACATCATGAGTATAGCTGGGAAGGGCCGCCTCATCACTAACTTCCTCCGACAAATTGACTAACAAAGCTTGTACTCGCATCCGAGCGATATAAGGCCAACCCCCCTCCGACTCAATATCTCTGAGCAGCGAGTATAATCTTTGGCGATTATCAGGCAAATTTTCCTGAAATACTCCATCCCGAATTTCTTTGTGCAACTGTTCTAAATGACGCAACAAAGCTAATAGCGCAATTACATCGCCTTTGCAGTCTTGAGCTACATCTTTAACTGCACCAGAAATCGCCTGTAGCTGGCTGGACAAATCCTGAAATGCCCAATTTTGATCATGGTTCATGGAACATTTTACTCGATAAAACTAATACGATACTGGAAAAGTCTCTAAATTGATCAACAACAGACTTGAATCAAGGACAAAAATTAGGTTAAAACCCATCCAGCACTCTTATATTCACTCCTCCCAACTCTTGAATGGGCTGAGGAACTAAATCCTGAATATATAACTTTCTAACTATTCTCAAGTAAGAAGAATCCTTGATGGTAATGTAGAGAAGGCTTTTCCATGATTTGTGCTGGATGACAGCAGAATTTAACCACTAGAGCGCTTTGATTTTGAGTTAAAAAAAATCGTATGATCTGGCTAATTTCCCTATCCAAACACTCTTGTTGTATGTACTAACAACACATACATCATCCAAAATGGATGCGGTCCCCTGCTTAGTCTATGGTTTAAATTCCAGACTCAGGAACGCAATGCGTTTAAGTAAGTTTACTAAAGCAGTTCGACAACTTAGATATTAATTTTTGAGATTGAGGTTAACCATGAAGTATCGCGCTTTAATTGTTGCTTTCTTCGCTTTATGCTTAGGACTAATCACCGCTTGTAGTGATGCACCTTCCACCAGCGTCCGTGATGTCCTCACTTACGAACAAATTCGCGGCACTGGCTTGGCTAATAAATGCCCCCAATTGGCAGAAACTAGTCGTGGTTCAATTGCTGTTGATTCCAAATTAACATACAGCATCAAAGAACTTTGTTTAGAACCAACCAGTTACTTTGTGAAAGAAGAACCTGCTAACAAACGTCAAAAAGCAGAATTTGTACCTGGTAAAGTTATGACTAGATATACTTCTACCATTGACCAAGTACAAGGTCAGTTAAGCATTAACTCAGATAATAGCTTAACCTTTACGGAACAAGATGGTCTTGACTTCCAAGCTATCACCGTTAAACTTCCTGGTGGTGAACTAGTACCCTTCTTATTTACCATTAAGAACTTAGTTGCACAAACAGAACCTAATTTAACCAGTATCAATACATCCACTGACTTTGAAGGAACTTTTAAAGTACCTTCCTATCGTGGTGCTGCTTTCTTAGATCCTAAAGGTCGTGGTGTTGTCAGCGGCTATGATAACGCTGTAGCTTTGCCAGCCCAAGCGGATGATGAAGGCTTAACCCGTACCAATGTCAAACGTGCAGAAATTCTCACAGGTAAAATTTCCTTACAAGTAGCCAAAGTGGATAATACTTCTGGTGAAATAGCCGGAACTTTTGAAAGTGAACAACCTTCAGATACAGATTTAGGTGCAGGTGAACCTAAAGAAGTGAAAATTCGTGGTTTGTTCTACGCACGAGTTGAACCCAGCGCCTAAATATTAATACAACATTATGGAGGGATCTATAAATATTTTGGTAACTCAGTAACCTAATATACTTCCCTAGTGTTGATAATTCAGCAGTTAGAAGAATTTATCTGCGGGAATTTCCTTAGCCAAGATGTACTTTTCTACCATAGTGCCTCTTGGTTTTTTTTAGAAATCTAGGGCTTTTTGATCTCCATGTAAATTTACTGACTTAAACTTTTAGTTTTTTTGCCTTAAAGTTGAAGATGAATTTAATTACGTAATATTACTCGGTCAACAAAGAGCAGACCGTTGATAAACAAAAATAATCACAGCCCAAGGCTTGATAATCATCAATTATTTCTAATTTTCAAGACCTATAAGCAAATCTCATAGTTAATTATTGAAGTTAGGTACAATCCCGGTTTAATATTGGACTGTTAATTGTATATTTTAAGTCTATAACTATTTTCTAATCAATTACGAAACATACTTAAACTAGTTGAGTAAAAAATATCGAGACAATCTTGCCGTTACTGATGATACTGTTCAAAGCATTTACAACAATTTTGTGCGGGCAAGACTTTTATTTGATATAGGGTTTTATAAATTCTGGATCTCAACACAGTTCTTTTGTTTTGAGCAACTTCCGCAGGAAAGCCAGACACCTGCAACATCTCAAAGCCAAAAGAGCAACACAACTATAGTAGCTAGTTTAAAAGCGATTATAAACCAAAGATACCTGTTTAAAAACTAAAATGTTATGCCTAATACAACTACTAATGAACTGAAACATGAAATTTCACAGTTGTTGCGAGAGTATCAGCAATCCCGCTCGGAAAGAGTCCGCAATCAACTGGTAAAACTCAATTTTGGACTAGCCAGAAAGGAAGCGCACTATTGGATTAATCAGTGTAGTGAGAGCTATGAGGATCTTCTTCAAGTAGGCTGTATAGGCTTAATCAGAGCAATTGAGAAGTTTGAACTTTCTAAGGGCAATGCTTTTAGTTCCTATGCAATGCCCTATATTCGTGGTGAAATTCAACACTATCTGCGAGATAAAGGGGTAACGGTCAGAATACCAAGACGTTGGTTAGCGCTCCAACAACAAGCTATTGGGCTTTCTCGCTCTCTCCAGGAAGAATATAATCGCCCACCTACTGATAGGGAATTAGCTGTGGCATTGGAAATTTCTCTGAGTGAATGGCAAGAAATTAAATTAGCATGGATTAATCGTTCTCCCTTGAGTTTGGATGTACCTATCCAAGATGGGGAAGAAGGCTCTACTTGTTTGGGTGAATTAGTTCCAGATAGCAACTATCGCAGTTTCCAACTGGCACAAGAAGACCAAATTCGTTTGCAACAGGCATTGATTCAGCTAGAAAAACGAACTCGTGAAGTTGTTGAGTGCGTCTTTTTGTACGATTTAACCCAAAAACAAGTAGCAGAACATTTGGGCATTAGTGTTGTGACAGTTTCTCGACAAGTTAAAAAAGGCTTAAACTTGTTGAAAAAAATCATGGGTGTGGCGGAAGATTAGCTGTTTCTTTATTAGGAGTGTGTAGTATTAGAAGCAACTTCCGAAATATCAAAATTTAGGTTATAAAGAAAACAGATTCAGCCTGTGATCTAAAACAAGGACTTATCGGCTACATTGTATTCCTATAAACAAACTTTTCTATAGTTTTTGAGAGCAGCTAATGAGTAGAAATTTCCATATTACAGGTGCAGTTATTTTAACAACCTTGGCACTTACTGGATGTACGATAGGTGAAACGCCAACTGCTAGTCCCGTGCCAACTCCTGGTGTGCCGGCAAATGCTCCGCAGACGGCAAAACCACCCTCTTTAACTCAACCTTTTAATAATCCTCTTGTATCTAGCAGACTACCAGTAAGTCCTAGAGTTGATGGTTTGATTCAACCAACAAATGGTACCGAGCGCTTGGGTGTTGTCATGAAAGGACGAACGGATCCCTTTGGGCAAATTGTAGAACCGATAGGTTTGACAAATACGAAGCTACCAGGTGAGAAAATTGCAGTTCCTAAATTACCTCCTTTGCCTACGGCAACTTTGCCGAAACCAATCCCACCAAAGCCAATCAAGACAATAGCAACTAAACCGCCAATTTTATTACCCAAAAAACCAACGCAAATAGCACAAAAACCCTTAATAAAACCAGGTTTACCGACGGTTTTACCTAGAGTTTTAGCTGGATCTGTCCCCTCACCTAAACTCAAGACTATATTACCATTAGCTCCTCAGCCGGAAACTGCTAAAGCAGTGATCGTGACCGGTGTAATCTTAATTGGTAAAGTGCCTCGAGCAATTATTCAAGTACCAGATGAGCCAAGTAGCAGATATGTACAAACAGGACAAAGACTGGTTAATGGGGTGTTGGTAAAACGGATTGAAATGAGGAAAGGTGCTGATCCTACTGTGATTTTGGAACAGTACGGTATTGAGGTTGCTAAACAAGTGGGGGAAAAACCTATGAAAGCATCTAAGCCAAATACTACGGCATCTTTGGGTAATGCTATTTCGGTGGTAAAACCTATTAAAAATCTTGTGGGGGCGGCTTTATAGATATGGATATTCGGGAGCAAATAGAATTTGCTGGTTTACCATTAGCTGTATATCGGGAAATAGCGGCGCATCTACGTCAGGTAGAAGGGTTAGAAGTGGGATTAATACCGCAAACATCCTTGGAGTTTGATTACAACCAAAGTCAAATTTCCGGCTTATGGATTTCATGGACACCAACTGCTGGTGCAGAAAGTCGAGAAATGTTTAAGCAGATAGTGGCTTATTATAGCAGAAGTCAGGAGTAAAACCCTGATCTGGAAGGGAATATAAAATTTAATCACCTATGCTAATAGTTAGATGACAATGATTAAATTTAACGAGATACTAAACTTGGGTTAATGGTAGATAGCTGGGTTAAACTGACAAGCAGGTTAATGCAAAATATTTATTGGCTGCTCTTAGGTTTAGGCGTTATTTATAATGGAAAACTGGCAATTTCTGATACAGAAACAGGGGGATCATACTTGGCGAACTTTGGAGTCGCCAAATTTAAAGATTTGGGCGGGTAATTACCGAATTTTGGCTCGTTCTTATCTGAGCAATACGGATGTAGAGGTACGAGTGAGCCATATATCAATTGATGAATTTCCACCTAAACGGAGAATTCTCAAGCGATCGCGCCGCACTAATAGCGAAGGATTAATGGCGGTAATTCCTTTTACCAACTTTAAACCGGGAATTTGGGAGTTACGATGCTCCGGGGATATTATGTCAGAAATGCTGGGTAAATTCTGGCAACGTACCCTTGTTATTCAAGTGTCACCCCCAGAAACTATCCCAACACCCCCAACGTACGGACAAACCCCCCGTGGTTGCCCTGAGGAATCTGATATTGCTTCAGAGGCTGATAATGAAGTAAATATAGTGATGAATCATGGTAATCCAGTTTGGTTTAAAGGGGAAACAACAGAGCAAATTTTACAAAACTTATTAGATCTAGCTTTACCTAAAGATGAACCCTTGCTAGATGAGGAAACTATTGAAAATGCCCCCACTCTCCCACCACCTCTACCACTAAATTTGACTCTGGATCAGGATAGTTATATTGCTCGTTGGGGAGGAAATTTTACCATTCATGGTGATGTGGAAGTAAATGAAATAGAGAATCTGGAAAATGAACGGTTTTCTACGGGTGAACTTTGTCAACTCCGGCTAGAAATTGGACTGCGATCGCCTTTAGAATCTAGAATTATTCAGCAAATCCCACAGCCATTAACGGATCAAGTCTTACCCTTCAGCTTTAGTACCCTGATTGAAATTCCCCTCAATTGTGAATCTAAGTTACTTTTAGCAGATATTAATTTATATGGTGCATTAACAGATGTCGGCGAAATCATACTTTTAGCTAATCATAGTTTCACGATTACAGCCGATGTTACTGAATTATTATCACTGCAAACTTCCCAATTCCATTTCCGGGAATCTTTACCAGCAAGCAACCCATCAGTCAAGCCAAAACCTGCTGTTAAGATTCGGTTAGAACTTTTTAATTTAGCTAAAACTCCTAAGTTAGCCCAGTTTCATATTTTAAAGCCATCCCCAAACCAACCTTTACCACCCCAAATTCAACCCACAGTATCCTGGGGTCCTTCTCCACAATTACCGAACTTACCTCATAAGCCCACACCTGAGAATACTAATGATTCGGAAAAGGACTACCTCACAAAAACTCTGAGTACCCACCCAATTGATTTGAAAAAGTTGGTAATAAAACGAGTTAATACTAATTTTCCGTACTTAAAACGATTAAAAGTTAATCCAGCTAAAGCGGAAACGGTCAATAACAAGTTATATGTTGGAGAATTGGCAACTTTGAATAAATCGCCACAATTACCAACTGTAGAAACTTTATCTGCAAAAAAACCACAATTACCCACAGATGATCTGCCACTGAGTGATGAGTCTATAACAGATGATACATCCTATGCAGAATTAATAGCAGAGATCGTGGCAGGGGTGATTACAAGTGAAGAATTGAATGTAGTAGATATTCAGGAAAATTATGTAATTCCCAATGGTGAAGAATTGAATGTGGTGGATACTCAGGAAAATTCTTTAATTCTCAATGGTGAAGAATTGGATATAGTGGATACTCAGAAAAATTCCCCGCTGCAACAATGGATAGACAGCCAAGGATACTTATTAACTGAATCTATTGCGGCAGAATCATTAGACAATAATCCTGAAGAAACTCAACCTATAGATGTAGAACTGTTATTAAGTTGGGAAATAGAAACTTCAGAAGATCCTGTTACTGACAATATTCTTTTAGAACTTAATGAACCGGAAATAGTCACTCCCAGTAGTCGAATATCAACCGAGTCAGTATGGTTGTCTCAAGAAATAGTTATGGATGATCTGGTTACTGAACTGGATACAGATAGCTTGAGTGATGAAGCTATCGAAGAGAATAATTATTCCCCTCTGCTGGAGGGTGAAGCTAGTCCAGATTTCTCGACTACGATGATGGAGTCTTTACCAACTCCCCAATTGTCTTTACCAGAGGGTGAACTTGTCGCTGGGACATTGGTAATCGTGCGGGTAAAATTACCTCAAGTATCATCTTCAGTAGCAGTCAAGTTGTGGGTTGAAGATTACCAAACCCGGAGTCTTGTAGATGGACCACACATTCTGCCAGATTTACGTTCTAACAGTTGGGGAGACTTAGAAACGGTAATTGACCTCAAAATTCCTTTTGGCTGCTTAGAAATCCGTTTATCAGCGATCGCTCTTGATCAAACTACCCAACAGGAAAGTAACAAAGTTACTATAATTAAGACAGTGATTCCACCTGATTTACCAAAAATAGAATTGGACGAAATCCTGGGAATGTAAAAATCTGTGTTAAAAATCTTAATAATTTAGCAAATTGGGTAGAATTTTGCAGTAAGCTCAATTTTAATTGTAGTCAGACTTTACAGGACTTAAACCTATGTCAAGTTCATTTTTGCCCACTGTTTTGGCTTATTCTTCCTTTTTGCCTTCTATTTTCGTTCCCCTAACTGGCTTGGTTTTACCAGCGGTTATTTTCGCGTTTTTATTTTCATACATTGAACGCGAAGATATTGCTTAATTAGGGTATGGGTAGTTGGGTACTTAATTTTTTCACCAATTATCTATTTAGAAGCAAATAAAACCGCCTATCTTAAACAGATAGGCGGTTTTTATATCCAATGATGATCAAGCAAAAATTCAGTCTTTTGTATTCTTAATGACTATGGTTTTCCTGTAGTCTTACATTGAAGAACCAATTCCTGCGTAAGATCCATAAAAGAAAATACCTACAACAGTGATTACACCTAAACCTGCGATCGTAGCGACGACCCACAGGGGAATTCTTCCACTTCCAGACACAGTTTTTTCCTCACTTACAAAAATTGTCAGTTGTCAGTTGTCAGTTGTCAGTTGTCAGTTGTCAGTCGTCAGTTGGAAGAATTTATTCTTCTGTTCCCTGTTCCCTATCTACCCAGTTAGTTAAAGAAGTAACTGGAAAATAGAATTCCGAGAACGAAGACTAATAGTAGTCCCAGGTAGAGAGAGGTACGGTTTAATTCAACCGGTTGTTGATTAGGATTAGGCGTTCTTTCCATGATTAACTCCTAGCGTTGAATAAATTGCATTGAGGCGATCGCGCCCAAAAAGAATACAGTAGGGACAGCTAAAGTATGAACAGCGATCCATCTGACTGTAAAAATAGGATAGGTAACGGGTTGATTGATGTTATTACCGCTAGTCATGATGTCAAATTACTTTCCAATGAAGGTTTCTACTTGTTTTTTTGCTTCAAAACGATTGCTCACAATTGGCACTTCTTGACGAATTTGAGTAAAATACTCATTAGGACGAGGTGTGCCAAATACATCATAAGCTAAACCAGTGCTGACAAATAACCAACCAGCCACAAACAATGCAGGGATGGTGATGGTGTGAATTACCCAGTAACGAATACTGGTAACAATGTCAGAAAACGGACGTTCTCCAGTGGTACCTGCCATTTATTTCACTCCCTTTTCAAAAACAATTATTGATTTTATTATCCTACAGAGTTACAACTTACAACTTTACTTCTGGTGAATACATCCATTGTTGGGTGTAATTACGCCGCTGGTGCTGGTGCTGCCTCTGTTTTGGGGTTATACTTGAGCAAAACGCCGCGATCGCCGATTATAAAGCCTTGATCAGGGCTAAAAAACACAATTTTGTAAAAATTAGCCGCAACTTTTTCTACATCACGGTCTTTTTCCCAAGTTTTACCACCGTCACCGCTACGAAGTAAATTACCGCTACCACCACCGATCCAAATTTCATCAGGTGTGCGATAAGCTAAATCGAGTAAACCCCAACTTGTGGACAACTCTGGATATTGTACCTTTAACCACTCTTCAGGTTTATCAGGATCACTAAACTGCACTTGACCACCGCGTGCTAACAACCACATTTGTCCATCGTTAGTAAAACCCATATTTTCCAAACGGCGGGAACTATTGCGGTTATGGGGTTCCCAAGCATTTTGACCAGGTTCCCAAGTCGAGTAAAAACTACCTTTAGCAGAAACAGCGATATACTTGCCGTCAGGCGATCGCTCCATATTCCGAACTACACCAACGGCTGCTTCCAAACTAGCTTTCCAGTTTTTACCACCATCTGTAGTTTGGTAAATAGCTCCTACATCTGTAGCCATTTCCGCTGTATTCTGAGCTATTGCTGTAATTGCAATCGGACTACCCGGTAACTTTTCGCTTAAAGCAATCCGTGACCAAGACTTCCCTTCATCAGTAGTATGGAGCAGTAGAGAAGGCTCTCCCACAATCCAGCCTTCCTGACCAGAAAAACTCACAGAGTTAAACCGATATCTGGGATCATCTAATTCTAACTTTAGTGGTTGCCAAGTCCCACCACCATCATTAGTTTCTAAGAGAGTGGCATTACTACCCACTAGATAACCATGTTGAGAGTTATTAGCAAAGCCAATATCTAAAAGCTTTGCGTTTGTTGGCACATTAATTATCTGCCAAGGATTGTAGCTAATAGAGGAAACACTACTACACCCAATACAGGCGATAACTACTATTAATGCGGCAAAAAATCCTTGCCACTTCTTTACAATTGAGTGCATCAGTATTACTGAGGTTTTCCAGTTCAGGTTTAATTAGATTTTTGTCGAATTGCGGTAAATAAAGATAGCGGTTTTTACTGTAGTCCATAAAGACTAATAAAAAACAAGAATCCCAGAGCCAAAGCTCCAAAAATCAAAATGTTCTTTTGGGTTGGTGTCATTGTATTAACACCTAAACCGTAACCTAGATTTTCCTTGAAACCAGACGCAGTACCCGCTGGTCCAATATTTGCAAAAACAGTTTTCTTAGCGACACAAACGGGACAACGCCAATTTGTAGGTAGTTCTGTAAAAAGTGTTCCTGCGGGAATATCACTCTTGTCGTCTCCCTTCTCAGGTTCATAGACGTAACCGCAAGAGCGACACTCATAGCGGTCTAACTCTGGAGTTTCCACAGCTTCTTCAGCTTGTTCACTCATAGCTCTTAGTCTCGCTTTAGGGGAATTATTAAAGATACGTTACAAATTATGACATAATTGCTGGACTTTTCTATCACGAATCAACAGGATTCAAATACAAGGATCTACTCTGTCACCCAGATTTCAGAAAGCCCTAAAAGATATAATGTAAAAGAACATTATCCATATATTTCAGTCAACAGTTATCAATAACCACTTGTCAAGTTATGAACATGATAACTGATAGCTTATCCCTTTACACCATTAGCGGTAGAAAACCATTGTGTTTGTTCTTAGCGGTTACGAGTACCTTCTAGGCTTTTTTATCCTGTGTAGCCTAGTTCCAGCCCTAGCACTGTCAGCCTCAAAAATTCTTAGACCCAGTGGGAACAGTCTAGAAAGACGCACTACCTACGAATGCGGACTAGAACCCATTGGCGGAGCTTGGATTCAGTTCAACATTCGTTACTATATGTTTGCTCTGGTCTTCGTTGTTTTTGACGTAGAAACAGTATTTTTGTATCCTTGGGCAGTTGCTTTTAACCGTTTGGGTTTATTGGCATTTATCGAAGCCCTTGTCTTTATCTCAATTCTCATCATCGCCTTAGTTTACGCATGGCGTAAAGGAGCTTTAGAATGGTCGTAAATTCTAATATTATTACGCAAGAAACAGAACAAATCATCAACCCCATGCAACGGCCGACAGTTACCCATGAACTGTCAGAAAACGTTATTTTAACCACCGTTGATGACCTTTACAACTGGGCGCGGCTGTCGAGTTTGTGGCCATTACTATTTGGTACAGCTTGCTGCTTCATTGAATTTGCGGCTTTAATCGGCTCTCGGTTTGACTTTGACCGTTTTGGGTTAATTCCTCGTTGTAGCCCCCGCCAAGCGGATTTAATCATCACTGCTGGAACAATTACCATGAAGATGGCTCCCCAGTTGGTGCGTCTTTATGAACAAATGCCCGAACCCAAGTATGTGATTGCTATGGGTGCTTGTACAATTACTGGTGGGATGTTTAGCGTTGACTCACCTACAGCAGTGCGCGGAGTTGATAAGCTAATTCCTGTAGATGTATATTTGCCTGGTTGTCCTCCTCGTCCAGAAGCGATTATTGACGCAATTATTAAACTGCGGAAAAAAATCTCCAACGAGTCCATGCAGGAACGAGATAGCATCAAACAAGTTCACCGCTACTACAGTACAACTCATAATCTCAAGCCAGTTCCCGAAATCTTGACTGGTAAGTATATGCAGTCAGATACTCGCTTTAATCCTCCCAAAGAATTAACAGAAGCAATTGGTATGGCTGTACCCCCAGGATTATTGACAGCAAAGATACAGAAGGAGGAACAAGCGCGTGGCTGAAGCAGAATCTAAACTAGTTCCCGCAGAGGAAGTATCTCTAGTCCAAGCTGGCAAAATTTCCCAATGGTTAGCGGACAATGGCTTTGTCCATGAGTTTTTAGAACTTGATGCTAACGGTGTAGAAATAATTAAAGTCCCAGCAGATTTTCTCCTTCCCATTTCTACAGCTTTGTATGCTTATGGGTTTAATTATCTCCAATTTCAGGGAGCTATGGACTTAGGTGCAGGAGAAGAATTGGTAAGTGTTTATCATTTACTCAAAGTTAGTGATAATGCTGACCGTCCTGAAGAAATCAGGGTAAAAGTGTTTTTACCGAGAGAGAATCCCTCTGTGCCTTCAGTTTATTGGATTTGGAAAACAGCAGACTGGCAAGAGCGGGAAAGCTATGATATGTATGGCATCCTTTATGAAGGTCATCCTAACTTAAAGCGGATTTTGATGCCAGAAGATTGGGTAGGTTGGCCTTTACGTAAAGATTACATCTCACCTGATTTCTACGAGTTACAAAATGCTTATTAAGTTGTGAGAATTAACCCCTTCTAGTTGTAGCTACCGTGTACGCACAAGTGATTGAATCGCCCCCTAACCCCCAAAATTGGGGGAACAAAAATTTTCAAAGTCCTCCAAAATTGGGGGATTTAGGGGGTGAAATAGGCCAAAACGAAGACAGGTAAGACTTGTGTGTACACCGTAGTTCCAATTTTTGACTATTACACAAATTCAGGCAATATAGAAGAAATCAAAAACAGAAGCGTTAGAAAACAATTTGTTTATGAATATCTACTACAAAAGCATCTTGAAAAAAACAACCACCCATTGAAAGAATTAGATATAAAAAGTGAATTTTGGCTTCCTGCTTCTTCTTCAAACGAAAAAACATTTACACCACTACCAAAATATATGGATGATTATATTAAATTAACAGGTGTAAATATTATGACTGTAATTGATAGCTATTTAGAGACAGAAGAAAAGTAACTTAAAATACTGTGTTGTTGAGATATTGAGATTTTGGGAGTGCGATCGCTTGTAGGATGATTTTAGGAAGTGCGATCGCTTCTAGCTAGAATAGAATAAAGTAATTCTGACTCCAGTTAGATTGGCTCTCCACTTTCACCCCCAACCACAACATCCCGAATTCGCAAACTCGGACCACCGCAACCGACAGGTAAACCATTTTGTCCACCTTTACCACAACCCCCGGATTCATCCCAGTAAAAATCATCACCAATGGCTTCAATATCTGCGAGGGTTTGGAAAACATTACCGGAAAGAGTCACATCCTTCACAGGTTCAGCAATTTTACCATTTCTAATCATCCAAGCTTCCCCAGCGCTGAAAGTGAACATTTCCCCATTCGTCATTCCCCCTAACCAATTTTGGGCATAAACACCTTCTTTAATCCCAGTAAATAAATCCGCGACGGGAGTTTTACCGCGTTCAATCCAGGTATTTGTCATTCTCACAATAGGGGAATAGTGATAATTAAGACAACGAGCATTACCTGTAGGTTTCTCATCTAATTTACCCGCAGTTTCACGGGAATGGAGTCTCCCCACTAATACACCATCTTCAATTAATTGAGTAGTCGTCGCAGGTGTGCCTTCATCATCGTAAAAATAACTACCGCGATGTCCTTGGGGTGCAGCACCATCAAATATTTGTAGTTCTTCAGGTCCAAAACGCCGTCCGAGAGTCATAACTTCCAAGATATCAGGATTTTCATAGGCCATATCTGCTTCAGAAAGATGTCCAAAGGCTTCATGAACAAATAAACCACTGAGAATGGGATCAATAACTACGGTGTACGTATTGCCTTTAACAGATGGTAAAGATAAAGACGTAACTGCCCTTTCCGCTGCACCTTTAACTTGTTTGTCTAAATTAGTTAAATCTTCGTAAGCCTTACGAGAACCAGTGGTTTCTCTGCCGGTTTGGACAGTTTCCCCATTTCTTGCTGTAGCAGCAAAGCGCATTTCCATATCTACCCAAGATTGATCAATGAAAGTTCCTTCAGATGTGACAATAATCACTCTTTGGGTGCTGTCACTATAATGAACGGAAGTGGTAGTAATCCGGTGATCGACTGTTTTGAGTAGGTCAGTATAGCGATCGCATAATTGTTTTTTCTGCTTCAGCGAAACCTGACGAGGATCAGTACCCAAAAGAGGTAATACACATACAGCTTGTACAGGATCAATCGCTGCGAGGATGGTTTCTTCATCACCCACTATTCTAGCAGCAGCAATGGCTTCTTCGATGCGTTCTTCGATAGTTGCTAGTTTATTAAAACTACTTAATCCCCAGCCACCTTTATAACAAGTGCGAACATGGCCACCAATGGAAATTCCCTCACTGAGAGTTTCCACTTTATCACCACGCAAAACAATATCTGTTCCCTCAGCTTCTTCCAAACGAATCATCAAATAATCTACACGGGAAGAGTAACGGGAAATTAAATCCGAGAGGAGATTTTGAACATCGGTAAGTTTAGTTATCATTTTACAAATCACTATAAATTAAATTTATTTTCTTATTAAAAAACATATTTTTCCGCTACTTTCCAATAACGGGAAAACCTTTTTAAATCAATATATCCGTCATATTCAAAAAATGGTTCTACAGCCAAAATTTCCAAACTTACAGCCTGTTTAATGTGATCACAAATATCATTAAATCTTGGACTGGGACTATCTGTAGTTACAACTAAATTAGTATTATGTTCTTGAGCAAAAGCTAAAACTTCTTCTGCTACATTTCCCCGACGAATTTCTACAGGTAATTCTAGCAAACATTCATAAATAAAAGTTAGACGTTTGAGTCCAATTTGCCATTGGGCAATTAAAGCGTCATCCCAAACCCAAAGGGCTGGGGCTTGGGGATATTCTAGGAATGCAGGGTTTTGGGGACTCAGACAGTCTCCATGTATCCAAATAACTGGTTTATTCATAATCTTTGCTTATATATATCAATACAAAAATCAATATATAATCATCTTAAATCATAACGGTGATGGTTGATATTCAAAAAAGCGCAAATCTTTTAAATGCTGATTTGACAAGCATTCTGAGTTTTAACTCCTAACTTATAAATTCTCTTGCTAATAAATTTTTAATAATTTTTGCAAAATCGTAACTATGGATACATCCAATTTTTGCAACAGTGAATAAGATGATAAAAATATTCACATAGTAAAAAACATCAAGAACCAAAAAACCATTGTTCTTGTTCATCTTTCCATTTTCATAAACAGCAGCCCACAGGAGTTTGCCTTCCTAAATAATTTACCTGACAAAAATAATCTTTACAGCCTTAAACATAGGGACAAAACAACTTTATCACAATTGAGTATGACATCACAAAAACCTGTCATACCAATTTGGGATTTTAGATTGGGAATAAAAAACACCTTTGCAGCTACTTCCCACCATCCTAAATATCCGCAGTTAGCGTCCTTGTGATATTTCAACTAAACAATCAAGGAGTTCACTATGGTTCGACAAATGTGCTGGTTATCCAAGTCTAACAGCGATGATGAAAAGATTTTACACCTGCAAACTGCACCTGGACAACCTTGGCGACCTTACACAGCCTTTCCTCAATTTTCAGTTCCAGATTATCGCATTTTTGGCGGTTCTAAAGGTTGGGCAACCTATCAAAAACTCTTAAAAGCAGGTTGGACTTTAGTACCTAGCGCCAGAGGCAGCGAATTTGGGGCTAAAGACTATGCAGAGTCAACAGTGCAGACTTCATAGCCCATATTACCATCTGGGGAACACCATCAAAATCCTTTCCAGCAGTTTCTTAATTCCTCTCTGAGCCTTTGCGCCTCTGCGTGAGCCAAAAAATCGAAAATTGCTGTAACCCCCAGATTGGTGATTAGAGTCATCAGTTAAAAATTGTTCATATATCTGAGCAAGTCAACCGCAAACACCCTACAATGTATAAGGTGCGTTAACTGCTGTTACAAACATTTATATTTATGCCTCCCCGTTGGCCTCGCAAACCAGATCGCAAAGATCCAGATTTCCGTAAACTAGATGATCGCATGAATTTTGCTGTTCATGTCGGTATTTGTGCAACTGTCACATCTGGGTTATGGTTTTTCCACATTTTGAAAACTACTGCCTGGGAATGGCTACCTGGGGTAACAGTTGGTTGGGTAGGAGTATTGTTATTGCATCTAATTTACATTGGAGCGATCGCTAATTACGACCAAACTCCACCGAAATCTACCTAAAGAAAGAAAATCAAGCTAGGGAATACTTACCTGTGGTAGTAGATAAAGTCTAGCTAATTGAGTAATAATGGGAAACAAGCTAAGATATCCGAATGTTACTAACAATGAGGTTATATTTATGGCTAAAACTAATACCACAGAATTACTAGAAACCCTAGCCGCAGAAATTGGTGAAAGTGTTTATATAGATATTGCAAAATGGCATCTTTATCTATCTGATGCCAAACTGCATAATGTTGTCGCTGAAAAATTGTATCCTTTAATTACTTCTAAAAGCGTTAATGAAGACAAAGTAATTACTGCTTTAGAATCTATCACTGTCAAAGTTGGTGGTGGTAGAAAAGAACTATCTTTAATTGATTTATTACCCGTGCAATGTCAAGTTACCTTAGTAGATATTGTCGAAAAATATCAACGGGAAATCTAATCTTCATTTTCTTCCCATTAAGAAGTTTACACATTGAAATAATGGAGAGTTATCAATATGTTTTTACAAATCAAAGATAGCCGGGATTTGGTGAAAATAGTTGATGTTCAAGAACTGTTTGACCCCAATATTAAGACTGTACACGCCCAAGACCAACAAGGACAAGAAGAACAGGAAACAGACATCTATAAAAAAGAAGAATTAGTATTTCCTTCTGGGGAAAAATTACCACTCTGTTGGTTAGATTCCCAATATAGAATGGCTCATGCTGCTTAATGGTGATTCCAACATAATTTCAGAACTTAGTAGGGGTAAAGCATGAGCTAAACCCCTACCCAATTTTACAATTTTCTATTCTTTAGTCATCTTTAGATGACTTTTGCTATTAGACTGGGAATTAATTCCCAGTTGGGTTATCGGTTTTACTAATAATTATTAACTGATTTCCTAATTACGAATTACCCGATGTTTTTGTAAATCGGCTAAATTACAAACTTCTAAAGCCCTAGCATGAGTAGCTTCTAAAACTACAGTCGGTGCAACCCCATCCTCTAGGGCTTCTTGCCATCTTGCAGCGCATAAACACCAGCAATCACCGGGTTTTAAGCCGGGAAAACTAAAATAAGGTGCAGGTGTACTCAAATCATTGCCTTGGGATTTAGTATATTGCAAAAATTCCTCTGTAACTTGAGCGCAAACAACGTGCATTCCTGTATCTTGTCCACCTGTGCTACAAAATCCGTCGCGGTAAAAGCCAGTTATGGGAGAAGTGCAGCAAAGTTCTAATTTTGTCCCCAGGACGTTTGTAGCATCTGTCATTATTAATTCCTAATTTTGTGATAGGTTATCAAATTCAATTTTGCCATAGTCTAGTTTAATAATTCTATCGGCTAAATGAAAATAATGATCATCATGACTAATTACTAAGATTGTTTTTCCCTGTGCTTTCAATTCTGGCAACAATTGAGTATAGAATATATCTTTGAATAGTGGATCTTGATCAGCAGCCCATTCATCAAATAGATAAATTTGCCGATTTTCTAAATATGCTGTTAGTAATGCGAGACGTTTTCTTTGTCCTTGAGAAAGGGCAGTAGTAGAAAGTTGCCCATTTTCGATTTTCACTTTATGATCAAGTTGCAATTTTTGTAAATATTTTTGGGCTTGAATATCTAAATTATTATTTTCTAATCCTAATAATTCTTCAAATAAATAAAAGTCGGAAAATACTACAGAAAAATGTTGACGATACCATTCGCGGGTTGCTTCGGTAATCAAATCATTATTTAAGAAAATTTCGCCATTTTCAGGAATGTATAAACCAGTAATGAGTTTAGCTAAAGATGATTTACCACTACCATTACCACCAACAATAAAAACTAATTCTTGAGGATAAAGAGTAAGATTAATTGGACCAAGAATAAAACTACTATCTTCTTTGTCTGTGTAATAAGTGTGAGTAACATTTTTGAGTTGTAAACTGTGCCAATTTGTGAGAGAATCAAGGGGTGCGGTGTGAACTTCGGCACGACTGGCTAAGGATAAACCCAAAGATTCAATTTTTTGTAAAGCCACGCTGGCTTTACTAATTAGGGGTAAATTATTGGAAATATTATCCATAGGCAACATTAAATAAGTAAAAGTGAGAATATAACCGGATAAAGTTTCGGCATCAATGGCGAATAAATGCGGTAAAATGAAGAGAACAAAACCAATGGCAAAGAAAAATATTAATTTTCCCCAACTGGTAGTTGTGGCAAATAAGGTTAAACCTTGGACATTATGATTTCTAAATTTGCTGGCTGTGGCTTCTAAACGATTGCTGAGGAAAAATTGACGGCGTTGATAGTGGAGTTTTAGTTCTTTAATTCCGGCTGTAATTGTGCTAAAATTATTAAATAAAGCATCTTGATCTTCACGGGCTAAGGCTAATAATTTTTCTCCTTTATCTAATAACAATTTACAACTAGCAATAGCAGCAATCATTAAAGCCACAACCATGATAAATACTAACCAAGATAGCCAAGTTATATATAGTAAACATCCCAACGCCATGGATATATCAATACATAAAAATGGGATAACATAGACAGCATTTGCTACTGCTTGCACATCTTCTGTTAAAGTTGCTAATAAGCGAGAATTTCCTACTTGTTCTAAATGACTTAATTCAGATGCTAATATTTGCCGACTTAACTGCATTCGTAGTTGCAAAACGGCATTTTGAGATAAACGAATTAACATGATTTGGGAAATCACGCCGGTAATTAAGGCCACAGTGACTAAACCGACGAAACCCCAGGCTATAGTTGTCAGAGGTGCAGCATTGCTTTTACTCGCAGCACTACTAATAAGGGCAATTAATCCCGCGCTACTACCACCACTCAAGAAACCTGTAGTAATAGCGATCGCTACCATTGTCCACGAAGAACGCAAAAGAAAGTAAATTAGATTCATTAGTTAGTAGGGGCGCAGGGACTGCGCCCAGTCATTAGTCAGTAGAAAAAATTTTCCTCTGTTTATGTTCATTTTTTGTTTATCAGCCGTTTTATTTTACACCTATGGGGTTTATACAGCGATAGCATTTTTGCGGGACTCTCCTCCCATAAACCCCGACTTTCATCCCCCTGTCACCATCCTTAAACCGCTATGTGGTGTGGATGAGGGAACATACATCAATCTAGCTTCATTTTGTCAACAAGATTATCCCCAATATCAAATTATTTTTAGTGTCCGCAGTTCTACAGACCCAAGTATAGAAGTAGTTGAGAACCTAATTCAACAATTTCCAGAAATAGATATTAGTTTAGTAGTGAAAGATCATATTATCGGGGCAAATTTGAAAATCAGCAACTTAGCTAATGCTGTCACTGCTGCCAATCATGCTATTTTATTAATTGCTGATAGTGATATTCGTGTTGGTTCAGACTATTTGCAAACAGTTATTCAACCATTACAAGATGAAAAAGTTGGTGTTGTCACCTGTTTATATCGTTCCACCGCGCAGGGAATAGCTACTATTTTAGAAGCTATTTGTACAGCCACAGATTTTCAACCCGGTATTTTAGTTAGCACACAATTAGAAGGGATAAAATTTGCTTTAGGTTCAACCATTGTCATTCGCAAAACCACATTAACAAACATTGGCGGTTTTGCAGCCGTGGCTGATTATTTAGCAGATGACTATCAACTCGGATATTTACCAAGCCAATTAGGTGAGAAAGTAGTATTATCTAACTATATTGTAGAACACGGATTAGGACATAGTAGTTTATTAGATTCTATCAATCGCCAAATCCGTTGGGCGCGTTGTATTCGTGTTTCTCGTCCGTGGGGTTATGCAGGATTAATATTTACTTTTGGGACAATTTCTAGTTTAATATTCTTGGTAACTAACAGTGGTTCTACTTTCTATTGGTTGGTTTTATCCATAACTTTGTTAATGCGATTCATCATGGCTTGGGTAATAGGAGTAAAAGTTCTCAATGACGCAGTAACTAAAAAGTTCTTTTGGTTAATTCCCGTTGCGGATATAGTAAGATTTATAATTTGGTGTTGCGGTTTTATAGGGAATACAATTGAATGGCGAGGAACAAAATTTAATTTGGTTAAAGATGGTAAATTAGAAATACGTAAATTCTAGAGGAATCTAGTAAGTAGGTGAGCATTAAAAACTGTCGTTATGAAAAGGCAAAAGGCAAGAGGCAAAAGGCAATAGGGAAGAGGTTTTAGGTAATTTTACTTTTCTTTACACAGATTGGTTTTATTGTGTTCATCTACTTAGTCTGTCGAATAAATTTTGACGGATAAGAAACGAACCACGTTCGCGGAGCGTCCCGGAGGGATATAGGCACGAAGGACACGAAGGAAGAAGGAAGAATCAAAATGGCAACAAATGAACCCGTCAATTAGTTCTTGACAGACTACTAGTTTGATTTCTAAAAAAATTCGTAGGGTGTTTTAGCGACAGCGTAACACACCAAACTTTTAATCATTGTGCATTAGTAAATCCGTTCCAGTTCACATGGACACAAAATTTGCATGAACTAAAAACGGGGAAATTTCATCAAAATTAACACATTACTTCTAGCCCTCACGCAAAGACTTTTATGGCTTACGTCACGCTACGCTATCAGCAAACCCTACTTAAATATGCAAATTAACAACTTTACCGCTTATCTTTTAGTATCTCATGGGAGTCGTGATCCGCGTCCAGATATATCCATGCAGCAATTAGCCAGGCTGTTAAGTGAGATATTACCCCAAGGGGAAAATTTCATAGGTATTGCCACCTTAGAAGCAAATATCCAACCTTTACATCTGCAAATTCAAGATTTTGCCTATCGCGTTCAGGCTTTTGGCTGTAAAAATCTGCAAATAATCCCATTATTTTTGTTACCAGGATTTCATGTTATGACTGATATCCCCGCCGAAATCGCCTTTGCAGAACAGGCTATAAGTCAAGAAATGACAATAGAATTGCGTCCTTATATTGGCAGTTATCCTGGTTTAGAAAGGTTTTTTGCAAAGATGATGATGACAGTGAAATCGGATGTATCAATTATTTTAGCTCATGGTAGCCGACGGGCTGATTCTCATACCCCTGTGGAAAATATAGCAACTAGTGTGGGTGCAGTTACCGCTTATTGGTCTGTACCTCCTAGTTTAGAAGTAAGAGTACAGGAACTAATCGCCGCTGGTTATGGACAAATTGCGATTTTCCCATATTTTTTATTTACAGGTGGCATAACTGATGCGATCGCTTTGGCAGTAGAAACGCTAAAATTACAATTTCCATCAGTAAGTTTTCAACTCGCACCACCTTTAGGAACAAGTCCAGAATTTGCTAATTTACTGTGGGATTTAATTAAAGAAGAGGAAAAAGTTTTTGGGTAAAGTTTATTTAGTCGGCGCTGGTCCTGGAGATCCTGGACTCATGACTCTCAAAGGAAAAGGTTTATTAGCTTGTGCAGATGTTGTTATCTATGATGCTTTGGTGAGTCCAGAAGTTCTGGAAATGATTAATCCCGAAGCCGAACAAATCAACGCGGGTAAACGCATGGGTAGACATTCCTTATTACAGGAAGTCACCACCCAATTACTAATTGAGAAAGCGGAAGATCATGACATAGTTGTTAGACTCAAAGGTGGTGATCCTTTTATCTTCGGTCGTGGTGGTGAAGAAATGACGGAATTGGTAGCCGCAGGTATTCCCGTAGAAGTTGTCCCAGGGATTACATCAGGAATTGCCGCAGCGGCCTATGCTGGTATTCCTTTAACTCATCGTCTTTATAGTTCTTCTGTAACTTTTGTTACTGGACATGAATCTACTGGCAAGTATAAACCACAGGTGAATTGGCAAGCCATAGCCCACGGTTCAGAAACTATTGTAATTTATATGGGTATTCACAATTTACCCTACATTGTTGAGCAGTTTACTCTAGCTGGGTTGAGTTTATATACACCCATTGCCTTAGTCCGGTGGGGGACTCGACCAGAACAGGAAGAATTAATTGGTGAATTAGGAACAATTATTAAACAAGTAGAAGAAAAAGGATTTCTTGCACCAGCGATTGCCGTAATTGGTGCAGTCGTTAAATTACACGATATATTATCCGGCTTTATCAAGGAGAAAAAATGATAAAATAGTTTGTGAATAAAATCTTTCTGCCTACTCTCTTGTAGGAGTTATGCACTCTAGTCGAAAACCAAAATATTGGTAGGATCGCATTTAATTGACTTCTGAATTTTCACACAATATGCTGAAAAATAATTTTCAGTAAATCCCCTTGAGAAAAAGGTTTTTCCAAATAGCCATTAGCTTTTACAAACTTGGCTTTCGCTCTATCTCTTAATCCCATTCTTTCTGTCATCAAAATTACAGGAATATTTTGATAATGTGTGTGTTTCCGTAATAAAGAACAGACTTCAAACCCATCTAAATTTGGCATTTCTACATTTAGTAAAATGATATCTGGTTGTACCCGCAAAATTTCCATTAAAGCTTGGGAAGAATCCATAAATTTAATCACAGAAAATATTTGCTCATCTAAAAAATCTTCTACAGCATTTAATATGCTATAATCATCGTCTACACCCAAAATACTGTACTTCTTCCTCTCTCTAACTTGAGGGATATTCGGCTGATTTACATTTGGTTCAGAATCAACTTGATCAGCATTATTTCTGGGTAACTGTTCCTGATGTTTCCTATGTGAATGTGACTGATGATCATTTTTAAAATTTAAATTTTTCTGAACATCAACCTTTACCCCTGATTGACATTGTTCAACGAGAATTCTTAAATTCAAATGACAAAATTTAGGGAGATTATCTAAAAAAGTATTGGGAATAAATTCATAGCTGCCATATTCTAAATTTAGTAATGATTGTAAAACCTCCAGTGCCAATTGTTCAATTAGCAAAGCTGCTTGCAAGTGACTAATATATTTTTGATTAACTAACCAACAAATTGCTAAATAATCTGGATTCGGTATTGACTGATTCTCAGTATTCTGTTCAAAAATCATCCGTAACTGTTCATTAATCCCGCTAGGAAGAGTAGAAATTTGCTGACTCAAACTCTGTAAGTTACGGTAAAGAGGTTCAAACATTTCTTCAGAGTAACCAGCGTAAATTAGTTTACCCTGATCCATGTATATTGACCATGCACCCACCTCACTAAATACTTGCAAACAACCAGTAAAAGAATTATTAGTAATCTTCTTTAATAAGGTAATTGGTTGTAACTTTTGGAAAAATCTATATCTACTAATAGGAATTGTATTCATATTAGTAGATTGATTATTAAAATTTTCTCTCATGATCAGTTAATTGGTGAATTTTACAACCGGTTTTAATTCCGATTCTGAAATGCTTAACTTTTAGGTTACTATAGATTTTTTACAAGAAATAAAAAAGTATGTTAAACATATCGTGAAAAAATGAAGTAGAGAGATTTGCCCGGAAGGTCTCTAATTTTTAATCTTAATGTTTCTTAAATCACCCAATACTTAATCGTGTCTGCAATTAATATCCAAGTTCCAGAAAACAGCGATCGCCTAGATCGCTATTTATCCCAAGAGTTATCACATTTATCCCGTTCTCGCATCCAGCAATTAATAGAACAGGGCTGTGTTCAAATTAATCATCAAGTTTGCACATCTAAAAAAATTAATCTGAAAACAGATGATATCATTACCTTAGAAATTCCCGCCGTCCAACCTTTAGCACTAATCGCAGAAGATATTCCCCTAGATATTCTTTATGAAGACGACGAGTTAATCATTCTCAATAAACCCGCAGGTTTAGTTGTTCACCCCGCACCCGGACATCCTGATGGTACTTTAGTTAACGCTTTATTGGCACATTGTCCCAATTTACCGGGAATAGGTGGAGTTCAACGTCCAGGAATTGTCCACCGTTTAGACAAAGATACCACCGGAGCCATTGTCATTGCCAAAACAGACCGAGCCTATCAACATCTCCAAGCGCAACTACAAGCCAAAACTGCCAGAAGAGAATATTTAGGCTTAATATACGGTGTCCCCAAAACGGAAACTGGGAGCATAAACTTACCCATTGGTCGCAATCCTCAAGACCGCAAAAAAATGGACATTGTTTCTGTAGAAGAGGGTGGACGCGCTGCAATTACTCATTGGCAAGTAAAAGAACGATTTGGTAACTACACACTAATGCACTTTCAACTAGAAACAGGCCGTACCCATCAAATTCGTGTCCACAGCGCCAAAATCGGTCATCCTATCGTCGGCGACCCCATTTATAGTTCTGCTCATTCCGTCGGCGTAAATTTGCCAGGACAAGCATTACACGCTTGGAAACTTCAGTTACAACATCCCGTCTCTGGTGACTTAGTAGAAGTGACCGCACCCCTTCCCCGCAGCTTGACAACTTTACTAGAAGTATTGCGCCGTCGAAGTGGTATTTATTAAGAATTTCTGAAAAAATAGCGATTTACTCTCAATTTGTGAATAGAGCTTTTTGAATATTTATATCCCCCCAGGGGGAAAAAATAGAAACTTTTTCAAATATTTAGAAATGTAAACTTAACAATCCTTAACAAAACTTAGCTAAAACTTATGCAACAAAAAACTGTTGTAATCCATTTATAATAGTGAGTTTCTGGAAAATTAAAACAATCTTTAACTGCTCAATATTGCGATTGTTGTCAAAAAATGTAAAGTTGTGCAACAAAAATATTGAATTTTTATCAGTTGTAATCCTTGTATATAAAGAATTTGAGCTAGTTTGTAGGCGATGATCTTATTTATTCATAATTTGTAACAAATAATGGCTCTATGGCATTGTATAAACATAAACTGTAGGGGTTAAACAACAGAAGAAAGTTGAAAAAAGCAGGCAATTCATCGAGTTTGCCGGTTTCTCATAAAATTCCCCTTGACTCTCATAATTTCTGGTTTGTAAACTGTAAACTAGTAGATGAGAAGACAAAATGAGAAACGCTTTGATTTGACTCCGTTGCGAACAAATCCGAATTAGTTTTAATTTAGACATCTCTCAACTAAGTAATTTAGGAGATTAGAGTCCATGACATTAGATGTATTTTCCAAAGTTGTTTCCCAAGCCGACGCTAGAGGCGAATTCCTCAGCACCGAACAACTAGATGCTTTAACCGCAGTTGTAGCTTCTGGCAGCAAGCGTTTAGATGTTGTTAACCGCATCACCAGCAACGCTTCTGCTATCGTTACCAACGCTGCTCGTTCTTTGTTTGAAGAACAACCCAACTTGATCGCTCCTGGTGGAAACGCTTACACCAACCGTCGGATGGCTGCTTGCCTCCGCGACATGGAAATCATTTTACGCTATGTAACCTACGCAGCGATCGCTGGTGATGCAAGTGTTCTTGATGACCGTTGCTTAAATGGTTTGCGCGAAACATACCAAGCTTTGGGTACTCCTGGTGCTTCTGTAGCTGTTGGTGTTGGCAAAATGAAAGAAGCAGCAATCGCTATCGTTAACGATCCTAACGGTATCACCAAAGGTGATTGCAGTTCTTTGGTTTCTGAAGTTGCAAGCTACTTCGACCGCGCTGCGGCTGCTGTTGCCTAAGAATTCATTACAAATTAGCTCGAATCTCAATTGAGCTTATTCCAACAAAACAAGCAAGAAACTATCTAGGAGATTTTCACCAATGAAAACACCAATTACCGAAGCAATCGCATCTGCTGATACCCAAGGACGCTTTTTAAGCAACACCGAATTACAAGCAGTTAATGGTCGTCTAGTTCGTGCTGCTGCCAGCATGGAAGCTGCTCGTGGTTTAACCGCTAACGCTCAAAAATTGATTGACGGCGCTACCAGCGCTGTATACAGCAAATTCCCTTACACCACCTCCACACCAGGCAATCAATTTGCTTCTGATGCTCGTGGTAAAGCTAAATGCGCTCGTGACGTTGGTCACTACCTCCGCATCATCACTTATAGCCTAGTTGCTGGTGGAACAGGTCCTTTGGACGAGTTCTTGATTGCTGGTTTGACTGAAATGCACGCAGCTTTCGACTTATCTCCTAGCTGGTACGTAGAAGCTTTGAAATCAATCAAAGCTAGTCATGGTTTGAGCGGTCAAGCTGCTAACGAAGCTAACACCTACATTGACTACGCAATCAACGCTCTCAGCTAGATAGCGTCATGCCCGGAGAGGGATATAATTGTTAGATGGAGTTTACCCCTAAGGGGGTTCGCCAGTTGTTCATGGGGAGTCACTGCGTAAGTTAGAAAGTATTCTGACTGGAAATTAGGTGGCGTTAAGACCGTACATGATCACCCTGGTTCACCTAGCAATTGGATCTAGCTCCGGGCATAGTTTTATCTAGAGAAAGATAACTGAAGTTGTTAATCAGAGCGCGAAAATCACTTTTGAAGAGTGGTTTTGGATTGAAAACAATAAAGGGGAAAAATATGGCAATTACAACAGCAGCTTCCAGATTAGGAACAGAGCCTTTTAGCGATGCACGCAGAGTTGAACTTCGCCCCAACGCCAGCCGAGAAGAAGTCGAATCAGTAATTCGTGCCGTTTATCGCCACGTTTTGGGAAATGACTATATATTGGCATCAGATCGCTTGATTAGTGCAGAATCACTTTTACGTGATGGCAATTTAAGCGTCCGTGAGTTTGTTCGTAGCGTTGCTAAATCAGAACTCTATAAAGCTAAATTCTTCTACAACAGTTTCCAAACTAGGTTAATTGAACTCAACTATAAACATTTGTTGGGTCGCGCACCATACAATGAGTCTGAAGTAACTTATCACTTAGACTTATATATTAACCAAGGTTACGAAGCGGAAATTGACTCCTACATTGATTCTGAAGAATATCAAAACAGCTTTGGGAACAACGTTGTTCCTTACTATCGCGGTTTTGATTTTCAAGCAGGACAAAGTGCAGCCGGCTTTACCCGGATGTTCCGGTTATATCGTGGTTATGCCAATAGCGATACTGCTCAAGTTGAAGGTGATAAATCTCGTTTAGCACGGGAATTAGCAAGTAATAAGACTTCCTCAGTGGTTGGAGCTTCTGGTAGCAACGATAACTGGGGTTTCCGTGTATCTGCGGATAACGCTCCTAAGCAAAACTTAGGTAATGCCGTAGGACAATCGAATCGCACTTACCGTGTTGAAGTTACAGGCATTCGCAATCCAGGATACCCCAGCGTCCGCCGTAGCAGCACAGTATTTATTGTCCCTTACGAGCGCCTTCTCGACAAAATGCAGCAAATTCAGAGAGTTGGCGGCAAAATTGTCAGCGTAATTTCCACGTAAGATCCGGTGCTGTTCACCGACAAAACTCATCATAGGAGATATAGAAGTAATGTTCGGTCAAACCACACTTGGTGCTAGTAGTGTTTCTTCATCTGCCAGCCGCGTATTTCGTTACGAAGTTGTCGGCTTAAAGCAAAACCAAGAAACCGACAAAAATAAATTCGACATTCGCCGCAGTGGTAGCGTATTTATTACTGTACCCTACGGACGCATGACTGAAGAAATGCAGCGGATTAGCCGCTTAGGTGGCAAAATCGTCAAAATTGAAGCTTTGACTGTAGCAGAGTAAGCATAACGCCCTGGCAATGATAGAAACCAGTGGAGAAGAATATTCTGTAGAGAATGCACCAAATCTCACACCAGAGATAGCTATTGCTAATCTGCGATCGCCGGATTTAAGTCTCCGCTATTATGCTGCTTGGTGGTTGGGTAAGTTCCGAGTCCGTCAGCCAGAAGCCATAGACGCACTCATTGCTGCGTTGGAGGATGAAGCCGACAGAACCGAACTGGGTGGTTATCCCTTACGGCGTAATGCTGCAAGGGCGCTTGGTAAATTAGG
>JBAXRM010000040.1:0-28553 GCA_037131225.1 Nostocales cyanobacterium ELA583
GCCTACAAAACAAAAAACAAATCTCAAAACCAAAGAACCGTGGGGCGCACGGTCTAGGGGCGTATTGCTATACGCCCCTACGTTAATGTCCGGATTAGGAGTCACGCTCGTTGCCCACACTCACCTGAAAGGGAGTGTGTGGAGTACGTCACGAGTACATCAATTAACTGGGGATTTTCCCCTCTCTTTCTTCTCTTCCTCCTGACTCCTGACCCAATTACTGGTTGAGGATAAAATCTACAGCGGTTTTTAAATCTGCAACTATCATATCAGGTTGATAAGATGTTAGTTGGGTGCGATCGCGGATACCAGACTCAACAGCAATAATTTTAATATCATGTTTTTTAGCCGCAGTAATGTCTGCTTCTGTATCTCCCACCATCCAAGTATCAGCCGCTGGGGGGAGTTCGGCTAATGCTTTAGCCATCAATAAAGGTTTATCTTCGACATCACGGGTTTTTACATAGTCATTACTCAGACAATAACGGCGGGTTTCTGGAAAAAATTGCCCTAAATTATGTTGATTAAAGGCATAATCTAGTTCTCTTACCCTCCGCATTGTCATCACTGCTAAATCAATTCCCGCAGCTTGAACTTTGGTAAGTGTCTCTAATGCAGTGGGGATAATTACATCATACTGAAAATAAGGGAGGGTGTGAACTGTTTGTTTGCGGATTTGGGAAAATTGTTCTCCCTGCTGTTGATCTAATCCTGATTTTAAGGCTATTTGGATTTCGGGAGTGTGCGATCGCTTAAGTTGCCAAAATTCGGCTTTACTCAGTTCTGTAATTGTTTGATCAGGATATCGGGTTTTCTCTAAACATAACTGATAAACACGGTAGTAGCGTTCGGAAACATCCATGATTGGACCGTCAAAGTCTGTAATTAGTCTCAGCATCAGCAGATAATGTTAATTTTTTTTACATTATCCCAGTTTGGTGGTGTTTTTTTGGTTGATAAATTATGTTTTTTTTCTCACGCAGAGGCGCAGAGACACGGAGAGTTACATTAATAGTTGTAGTTGTGAACCTTGTTGGTTTTTACTAACTTCTATTCTGGCTTGGAAGGCTTCTTTGAGGTGTGGCATATGGGTTACAGTGAGGATACAGGCAAAGTCTGAGGATATGGCGTTAATTGCGGCTATTAGGCGATCGCATCCTTCCCCATCTTGTGTACCAAATCCTTCGTCTATTACTAATAATTGTAATGCTGCTCCTGCCCTTTGTGCTAATAGTTTGGCTAGGGCTAAACGAATGGCAAAGTTAATTCTAAAGGCTTCTCCTCCTGAATATGTTTCATAAGATCTTGTTCCTTTAGCATCAGCAATTAAAATATCTAATGTATCTATTAATTTAGTATTTTTCTTGCTGGATTTACCACTCCGTCCGGCTTTTTGGGTGATAAACTGGACGTGAAATTGATTTGCACTCAATCGAGAAAGTAGTTGATTAGCTTCTGCTTCTAGTTGAGGTAAAACATTTTCAATCATTAAGGCTTGAATGCCATTTTTACCAAACGCTTGGGCTAATTCTTGATAAACGCGCTGTTGTTTTTTACAAGTTTGTAACTGTTGATTATCTTGTTCATATTGATTTTGTAAGGTTGCTAATTGCAAGGACATTTGTTTTAATTGTCCCAACTGCGATATTTTATAATCTAGTTCTCTTCTGCGATTTGCTAACTGTTGTTCTAAAGTATTAATTTGGGCTATGGGGTTATCACTATCTACCAATTGTTTAACAATATCATTAATTTGTTGAGTTAATATTTCTTGTTCTTTACCGATTTTTTGTAATGAATCTCCTAAATTTTGCCATTTATTGCTTAATTGGGGATGTTGTTCTTGTGCTGATAATAATTGTTGATGACGTAATTGCCAACCTTGTCCCTGTCGCACACCTTGACGTAGATAATTATGTTGTTCTGAACTATAACTAATTTCGGTAATTTTTTGTTCTAAATCAGCTATTTCTTTAGCACATTCAGAATCAGTTTGTCCCTGCTGAAGTTGCAATTGTAGTTGAGCAATATTAGCTACTAATTCCGGTTTTTTTGCTATTAACTGTCCTTGGCGTTTTAAGGCATCTTTAATCTGTCCTTGTTTAATTTCTGACCAACGCCATCTTTCCACTTCATTACGAGCGAGGGCGTGGTCTTGTTCACTATAATTAAGTTGTTGGAGATGTTGATCTAATTCCTCAATTTCTGCTTGTTTTTCTGGTGCATAATCACCAGTTTGCAAAGAAAGTTCTAAATGTTGTTTTTCGGCAATAATTTGGATTAACTGTTGTTGAACATCGGTTGTAGCTTGCAATTGTGCGGCTAATTGTCCCCGTTGTTCACGCAATGAGTCATAACCAGATAACTTTTGCGATATTTCCCGATATTCCTGTCTTAATACCTGAATTTCCCGATCTGAAACCGCAATTTGTTCTCGCACTACCCAAAATTGTCCTTGGGTATCTTGATATTCTGATTGCGTTTTTTCGACAACTTTACCCCAATGATGTTCGTCTAACGGACGTTCGCATAAAGGACAATTAGCATCGGGATTTTGTAACATTTGCAATTTTTGTTCCAGTTCTCCTAATAACCTTTCATAATCTCCTTGGTGCGCTTGTAATCGTTCCAGAAAATGTCGTCTTTCTTGTCCTTTGTCCTTTACTCTTTGCAGATAAACTCGCTTTTTTTCTAATTCTTCAATTTGCGTTCCTATCTCTATAACTGCTTGTTGTAATTGGGGTTGACGATGATGTTGATTTTGCAGTTGTTTTTCTGTTGTTTGCATTTGCTCCAATCGTGCTACTAAACTAGCTTGAGCGCGGTCTAATTGAGTTTGCAAACTTGCTCTTTGTTGTAATAATGGACTTACTTGCATTTGCAATTGATCTAAATTAACCAATTGTTGACGGGCGTTATTTAATTGGGATAAAGCTGTTTCTATATCTCCAGATTTAGTCAGAGTTTGGGTAATTTCTTGTTCTTGCTGTTCCAAAGCTGCTAATTGAGCTTCAGCTTGTTGTAATTGACGTTCTAAATCTTGAGTTTGTTTATATAGTTGTTGTTGTTTTTGTTGTTTTAAATTGGTAGTGCGGGTATGTTGTTCAAATTTAGCTGCAAAAATTTCTTCTTGGGATTGCAGAGTTTGATATTGAGCATAACCAGCTTGAATATCAGTTTGTTGATTTAAAATCTTTTCTAAATCTGTTAATTGGGATTTGACGGCTAATTGTTCTTGTTGTAAGCGATCGCTATCTTGATTAAGATTATCATATCGTTGGCGCACAAAATTTAATTGTTCTTCCCAGTTTTTCCGTTGATGTTGGATAACTTGCAAATTTTGTAATTGCATATTTTCCAAAGCTTGTAACTGTTGTAAATCATCCAATTGCGCTTCTAACTCAGCTTGTTGGCTTTCCGTTTTTTCCCGTTCTTGGAGGCGAATTTTGATATTTTCTAAGGAACGTTCTAAATCCTCTCCCCGGATTTTAAAAAGTTTAGAGTTATCCTTAGCACGTTCTTCTAACTCATTATACTGATTTAGTTTTAACAACTCTGCTAAAATTTCCTTGCGTTCAGCGGGACGCTTAAGCATAAATTCATCAGCTTTTCCCTGACGTAAATAGGCCGAATTGATAAAAGTCTCATAATCTAGTTTAATATGCTCTAGAATCACATCCTGAGTGGCTTTTAAACCCTTACCAGTCAAAGGACGAAACCCTGCGGGAGTTTCAATTTGAAATTCTAAAATGCTAGTTCCACCCCGCACTCGGTCACGAATTACCCGATAAGTTTGCTGACCACTTTGGAAAGTGAAATCCACCCGGACTTCTTTTGCGCCCGCATGAATCACATCATCCTCAACAGTAGCACGGCTTTCACCCCAAATTGCCCAAGTGATAGCTTCTAATAGGGAAGATTTTCCTGCACCATTAGAACCACAAATACACGCCGTATGCAAGCCGCTAAAATCTAAAGCTGCGTCACGGTAACTGAGAAAGTTTTTAATAACAAGTTGAACTGGGATCATTCAGGCTACAGTGCCACATTTACAATTTTTATCGTAACAGTACAGATGCACTTAATGTTTAGTTTAGCCATCTAATTAGCTGGTTTCTAGTCTTGAAGACATCAATTTTACAAAAATTTACAATAGGAAGACAATTTTTTTGATATTTTCAGGAATAAATTAAGAGTTTCACGCAAAGGCACAATCTCTCTTAGAGATCCCGAAGGGTAGGAGCAAAGACGCAAAGGAAGAAGAGGTTAAAAAGTTCGGTGCAGTTTTACAAGGAAATGATAAAAATGTCTAACATTTCTCAGAAACTATCCTAATTAATTCACGTCATCTCACATATAACATATTATTGGCAACCTGATTATGAGTCGTTCTATCTGTTGGAAATCTAGCACCGCTGCACTCATGGCTATAGCCATTACAACTGGTGCAGCTACCCCCTTACTATCTTTTAGTCCTGTTCTTGCCCAAGGATTTAATCTCAATCAATCGCGGACAATAAGTATTCCCGCTAACGTAACTTTACCTGTCACCTACGAAAAGGAGAAAGTTATTGTCAAACCTGGCGAAACATTAGCCCTAACTCTGAAAATAGCAGAAAATGTTATTGATAATAACAGAAATATTTTAATTCCTGCTAATACTGAAGTTATCGGTGAATTACAACCAGTAAGATTAAATACTCGATCTTCTAGCAATAACCAGCAAGGTGTCCGTTTTGTAGCTAGAGAATTAGTATTTCCTTCTGGACAAAAACAACAGATTTTTGCTAACTCCAAAACCATCACTAAAACAGAAACAATCTCTAAGGGAGCAAGCACTGGACAAATATTAACTGATGCTGCTATTGGTGCCGGTGCAGCCAGTGTAATTTCACTAATCACAGGTAACAAGAAAATTGAAGTTTTAGAACCTGTAGGTGGTGCAGCAGCAGGGGCTTTAGCTAGTTTACTATTGCGGAAACAAAAAGCTGATGTTTTTGTGCTAAGACCAGAACAAGATTTGGATATTACTCTGACTTCTAATTTAGTAATAAATCGGCAATAGACTTAATAGCTAGGATTTGCTGATAGCTTCTCCCTTCTTCTTCCTTCGTGTCCTTCGTACCTATATCCCTCCGGGATGCTGCGCGAACGTGGTTCATTTAATCCATATTTTTCCAATGGGAATATGAATATTATCTAAATAATAGATTGTAACCAGATTATAAATGTAGTTCCTGGAGTATGAGGTGAGGTGATAACTGAGTTAATTGCTGGACTGAAAACCTCGATGCTTCCCTGCATTTCTGCTATTAGTTGTTTAGCAATAGCAATTCCTAAACCAGTTCCTGGAATTTCTGTTTTTGCTTGGATACCCCGGTAATATCTTTCTCCTAAATGTTCTACGTCTTCCAGGGGAATACCTGGACCTGTATCACTAATCGCAATACCTTGTAAATATCCTTTTTGTTGCCCACATTGGACTAGAACTTTACCACCAGATGGAGTATATTTCAAAGCATTATCAAGGATATTACTCAAGACTTCTCGCAATGCTTTTTCATTTACTCTTACTAAAGGCAAATGTGGGATAATTTCTGTAACTAATTGTAAATTTCGTTCTTGGGCAATTGCTTGAGTAGATATTAATAAAGGTGCTAATAAATCTGGGAGAAAAATATCAGTTAATTGTTCTCCTGTTCCGGGCAATAATAACGCAGGTTTAGCTTCCCTTTGCACATTTTGATTAATAACTATCTGGGACTGGCCTAAGGGTAAAGGTGCTAAATCTGCCGGATTTAAATCAATGACCTGATCAAACTGTTTCAATAATTCTTGGAGGCGATCGCTCTCTCGGACTATACTAGTCGCTACCTCACGATTAGGATCAATCGGTCGCATCCGCTTAAATAGTAATTTACCAAAGGTGCGGATAGCAGTTAAGGGGTTACGAAACTGATGTAAGAGATTATCTAATAAATCCCGTTGTCCTTCTTGGAGAATTTGTTCTTGTTGCAGTTGATGTTGTAACCAAGCGCGACGTTGATCTAAAATGCAAGCGATCGCTAAAGTTTTGGCAATGCGTTCAATTTCCCTCTCCTCCCGTTCGTTCCATTCCCTATCATCTCTGTTTGTCACCAATAACCCCACCATGACACCCTCATAAACTAAGGGTAAAACAATTTGGTTATGACCGAATAAATATTCATCTTGTTCATTGTGTAAATTTTGTTTTCCAGTTGCTGCCGATTCCCCCGCTGGATGAGAAGATACTGAAGTTGGTTTTAACAATCTTCTTTGTTGATTTGGTAATGCTAAAACATTAGCAAGCCTTACAGGATAACTATTCTCTGCTTCACCATATTCATCACTAGGATTTAATGCTATAGTTTCTGGATACACAATTACCGGAATTAGTATCGCCTCTTCCGTAGGCTTTTCTACTAATTCCTGTGTTAAATAAACTACCGCAAAAGATGCTCCTATCCCTTGGGTTAGCAGGGCTATTTGCTCTCGACATAAAGCAAGGAAATCAGAACTGGCAGACATTAGCATGAGTTCGGGAATCTAGAAGGTCACAAAGCATAAGAAAAGTTACTAGTACACTGCGGCGTAAGTTAATGAACCATTCTCAATCGTCCAAAAGTTGATTCCATATTACTTTTGACTTTTGATTTTTGACTTTTGACTTCCGCAAAGCGGTACTAGTTATCTAGTCTAATCTGAGAATGGGTGATTGGTAATGGGTAATTGGTAATAGGTAAGGAATGTGAATTAAATAAAGTGTAAAAGTAGTGTGTAAAGCCCTTGCGGGCATGGCTTCGCTTAGAGCGACAGCGTAACGCACCATTCCACGTTAACTCAGAATTGCAGGTTATTAAATTTGCGTTCCTAATTAATTAGTAATTAGTTATTTTCTTCTTCCTCCTGACTCCTGACTCCTAACTCCTACCGTAATTTTTAACTGTTTTCCCCCAGTTGTATCAAAACATTAAAAACCATTGATTTTTTGAGATAGAACCTATATAATGACGACGGATTTTGTAGTTATAACTACAGTCTATAGCTTGAAACAGGAGGACAATCGGTTGGCAAGGAGACGCAAGCGGAAGAGTCGTCGTAGGCAGGAAGGACGGCGCATACTTGAACATATTCCTCAGTACAGCATCGAAAGTGGCGAAGATAAACCTGTAACAGCAGCAAGAAAGTTTATTCAAGCTGAAGGTATTTTGCCACCTGCGCTGCTACTAGTAAAACGCAATGAACACACAACAGACCGTTATTTCTGGGCGGAAAAAGGTCTGTTTGGCGCTCAATACGTAGAAGAGAATCATTTTTTGTTCCCTAGTCTCAGGATTCTAGAATCACCAACAGCACAAGAACCTGTTGCGGTGGCTAGTAACTAAACAACAAATGACTATCATATCTTGTAAGTGTGACTTCTGACTCTGTGAATAATTAACTGGTAATTTTAACCAAATCATTCAAAAAGTTCTTTTTTTTTAATTTTGTGGTTGAATTTGCCAGTAGGGTTTAAATAAATTCTCTCAAGTCATAGCATAATTAATTTCTCATCAACCTGTTTTGGCTAGATGAATCGGTTTTTTATAAGCTTATACAAAAGAGGATAGTGATAGAGCTAAGGTCATTCAAAAAATTGAGTATAAATTCATGTTCTCACTAACATTGACCAATATTAAGCTTTGTCCACCAATTTAGCTTTTTCCTCATGAAATCCCAGGCATCAGGAAAATTAACAGCACCAGCGGAACTTTTCTTTCTTCCCTAGTGCCGATTTACTCAAAAGTTTAGTCAGAAGCCTACATGAGTAGAGATAATGCTGGTTTTCGTCCCCAACAATCAATCAAGTATCAAGCGTCTTTAACTGTAATGCCCTTTGTAACTCAGCCAGTTCATCTCTATGGGCAGTTACAGTAATTGTACTTGAGAAGTTTTGTCCATTTGGGATATTTTCCATCTTGAGTGACACCTTCTCAAGTCTTCCAGATTTTTTCCAGTAGAGAAAACCGCTTAAGGGCGAAAGCAAGATAAGTAATGGCGAAAATTGCCCAAAATCGGGGAAAAGCATCGCTAATACCAATCCTAAACAACCAAAGCCTACAGCAGCTAATCCAGTCAAGAATATAGCTAAAAACCAGCTAGGGCTAACAAATCCTTCAAAAGTGACTTGATTTTTAGAAGAATCTACTGCTAATACTCGATAAGCACGAGAACGAAAATACTCTTTTAATGAAGTCATTAATGTATTTTCATCCTGTTCCGAAGTTAAGCGCATCATTTCTGTGCGGTCTTTGGTTGAAGCGCGGATAAAGAAAAATAAGCCAACTGACAACAGGAAAGTTAACAAGAAAGTAGATTGGGAGACAGTAGAATCCATAAGTAATTTTTCAGTTGGAAATTTTCAGTAGACTTAAACCATTATCAATTATTCTGGAAACAGGTATAGCAGAAGGCAAGAGGCAACAGGTAACAGGCAACAGTAAAAACCTTGTCGTCACTGACTTTGAGATTTTCAAGAATTTCCTAACCTTCTTATCCATTGCTGTAACAGACAATAGACGGAAGTTGTTTTTAATTTTTAAGCTTTAATTTTTATATGTCGCAAAACTCCGAAACACCATCATCTAACATTAGGGCTATCGCCCAACAATTTCGCCTAGCTGGTTGGATTAGTTTATGGATTCAGTTAGTATTAGGTGTCATATCTGGGATAATTGTTTTATTATTTGGTATTTTTAGTCAAAAAGCCAACAGCCCCAACAATAATCCAGGAACAGGTTTTGGTGTCTTTTTAGCAATTTGTGGAATTCTGCTTTTGGGTGGGGGTATTTATTTAGCTTATCGCTACACTAGAATTGGTAAACAACTAGACTCCCCTAATGCTAGTAACCGTCCCCGTAAAGCGGAAACCGCGCAAGTATTACGTTTAGGACTATGGGTGAATTTAGGCGGTATATTAGTGACTCTGTTAGGAGCGCAAGCGATTGTCGGTACATTAGTAGCTAGGTCAATATCTCCACAAGCCGCAACTACTCAATTATTTGACCCGACTCGAATTATTAGCGGTTTAGATATGCTCATAGTCCAGGCAAACACCAATACTGTATCAGCGCATTTTGCAGGTTTATTAGCATCTCTGTGGCTAATGAATCGTATTAGTAAAGGAAATCGGGAGTAGGGGCAAACCCCCTGTGGTTGCCCTAACATGGGGTAGGCACGGGGGCGCTACTAAACATGGGGTAGGCACGGGGGCGCTACTAAACATGGGGTAGGCACGGGGGCGCTACCCCTACATCAAATCCAAATATTTTATATAATAATCAATTATTTTACCTACTTACTTAATACTAATCACAACCCATCAAAAATCGTAAAAGTGGGGGCGAATTTTTTTTCAAGCTCTTGACATCTCCGAGAGAGTCTGTTATGATATAATTGACGAGGAAGAACTATCTTGTGTGTGTAAGCGAGTCTTGTTAAAACCTGTTATAGTGATTACCTATTCCCCATCCTCAAAAACCACTAATTCTAAAATAAATCCGGGTAAAACATTTTCTCCAGATAATGTTGTGGGTAATGATACTATTTCTACAGGTTGATTTTGACGATAAATTTCTACTTGTTGATTTTGAGGATTAATTAACCAACCTAACCGTAAACCACTATTCAGATATTCCTGCATTTTCTCTTGTAATTGACTTAAAGAATCGGTACGAGAACGCAATTCTATGACAAAATCAGGACAAATTTTCGCAAATTTTTCTCTTTCTTTAATGCTTAAAGATTCCCAACGTTCATTCGCAATCCAAGCCACATCAGGAGAACGTTTACCACCATTAGGTAAGGTAAAAACGGTGGAAGAACTAAAGACTTTTCCGAGTTTAGTTTGACGATTCCAAATCACCACATCTGCATTAAATTCAGACTCTCGATTACCACTAATTGCACCAACTGGAGGCATAATGATTAATTCTCCTTTTGCTGTTTGTTCAAGTTTCCAATCTTCATTAATTTGACATAGCTGATAAAATTGATCATCACTTAATCCCACATTCTTGATGTTTAAAATAACTGGTTTAGATATAATCATTGTTGATAATCTCCTTCAAGGTTAGGGAATGGATAAAAGTCTCTGAATTAATTATCCATAATATTTTGTTGATTTTCCACTTTTCATTATTCTTGCAGCAATTTATAATTGAACGCAGATAAACGCAGATGAGGGATGATTTGATTAATTTTATTCATCTCAATCAAGTACAATTTACCAAAACTTACCAAAACTTACCAATGCTGGATATTAAACAAATTAGAGAAAATCCCCAACTTATACAAGAGAAGTTGAATACTCGTAGTGGCAAATACGAGATTCAGCCGATATTAGATTTGAGTCAAAAACAACGGGAATTGGAAGTAAAACGCAATGAACTCCAAGCCCGCAGTAATGAAATTGGTAAAATAGTCGGACAAAAGGTAAAATCTGGTGTTAATCCTCAAGATCCAGAAATACAGGCGTTAAAGGATGAAGGAAATAGTCTCAAAATTACTTTAAGTGAGTTAGAACCCCAGGAAAAAGAGTTAAAAGTCCAAATTCACACTTTATTATTAGCACTTCCTAATCTTCCTAGTGATTCTACTCCCATTGGTACAAGTGAAGATGATAACCAAGAAGTGAAAACATGGGGAGATGAATATATACCCCAAAATCCGAATATTGTCCCTCATTGGGAAATTGGGGAAAAGTTGGGAATTTTGAATTTTGAAAGAGCGGTAAAAATTGCCCAAACTCGCTTTGTGAGTCTTGTCGGTGCGGGTGCGGCTTTGGAAAGAGCATTAATTCAATTTATGCTCAGTACACATATTCAAGCTGGGTATATAGAAATTAGTCCACCCTTGTTAGTAAATACTGATTCTTTAACAGGTACGGGACAGTTACCTAAGTTTGCAGAAGATAGTTTTAAATGTGCAGATGATGATTTGTGGTTAATTCCGACTGCGGAAGTTCCTGTTACTAATTTTTATCGCGAGGAAATTATTAATGCGGAAGATTTACCAATTTATCATACTGCATATACGCCATGTTTTCGTCGAGAAGCGGGAAGTTATGGCCGGGATATGCGGGGTTTAATTCGATTGCATCAATTCAATAAAGTTGAGTTGGTGAAGTTAGTAAAACCGGAAAGTTCTTTTGATGAATTGGAGAAGTTGCTAGTCAGTGCGGAGAGTATTTTACAGGCTTTAAAATTGCCTTATCGGGTGATTAATTTATGTACTGCTGATTTAGGTTTTGGGGCAACTAAAACTTATGATTTAGAGGTATGGTTGCCTTCTGCTGGGAAGTATCGAGAGATTTCTAGTTGTTCTAATTGTGTTGATTTTCAAGCAAGAAGGGCAGATATTAGGTTTAAGGAATCTGGTAAGAAAGGGACGCAGTTTGTGCATACTTTGAATGGTTCTGGTTTGGCTGTGGGTAGGACTATGGCGGCTATTTTGGAGAATTATCAGCAACCTGATGGGACGATTAAAGTACCGGAGGTTTTGCGGGTTTATTTGGGTAGGGAGGTTTTGTGATTTAGGGGTTTTGTAGAGGCGTTTGGGGTGCGTCTCTACAATGGTTTCACATAAGATATAGTGAAGTTATACTAATAAGAGGTATTTAATAGATATGAATGTAGGAAAAAATGCAGTAAAATTATCAAAAATAGAAATTGCAAAGCTTCTAAAGACGCTTAGAGCAATATTACCTGAAGAAACATATCAAAAGATAAAAAATTACTTGATTGAAGTATGTATTGATTCAAACGAAGAAAGTATCAATAGTGCAATCAATGGATTATCAGAAGAGGATGAATTTGCATTAATATCTTTTTTGATGGGTACAACCATTAATTTAGTTCCTTTAGAACAGAGACCTATTATTAAGGGAGAGTATATAATTCCCGATTTTTTAGCTTCATTTCAAATTAATAAAGGAGTTATCCAATCACAATATCCTCAGTATTTAAAATGCTTTATTGATGTAAAATCAACAGATAAAGACAAATATAAAATTGGAGGTTCTGAACTGAAACGTAGACGTAACTTTGCAAAACAATTTGATTTACCTCTGCTTTTTGCTGTGCGTTTTACAAAGTTTCCTCGTTTTCCATATTGGGTGTTAATGGAAGATAATGACTATTCAAAGAGTTCTCTTGCAATTAGTTTTACGGATATCATGAACGGTGGGAGAGAAAAGATTTGGAATGATTATTGGTTTTCAGTAACTACAAACAAAATTTTATTTAGAGCAGAGTTTACCCAGGATGATTCTATTTTAAAATCTGATAAATATGGTAATTTACAAAGATTTGAGATTGTAATCAATGGACATACTATACCTTTTACAGATATGTCAAAAGCAACAATACTATATATTTTATTCGAGCAAATCACTGAGGAAATAGGTCTAATAGAACAGGGGAATTCAATAATTCAAACTTTAGTACCAAGCGTTAATTTGTGTTCTATTTCAGATGTATTATATCGCTTTAATCAGTTAGGTCGTGACAACAGAAATTTCCCTTCTCCTGCTCCAAAGATTTTGCTCCATACTGATCAAAGTAGTAAAAATTTTACTATTAAAAGAGAATTTATTGAAGCAATAATACAACAACTTATGAAAGCAAAAATATTAAAACTTTTTGTTCGATCTAATAGCTTTCAGATATCCAAAGTCGAGTACCAAAACTGGCAAGAAATAGTAGTAAATATATAAATAACTTTTGTTAATTATTTTTATACAGCGGTTTTTGCTCTAATAAAATACTATCAAGAGCGGAGAAACCCAGCCCCTACGGGTTTGATGATAAAAAACTGTACCTCATAACAGCAGGAAGTGCTGTAATTGTTTATGACTCAGAAACAAAAAAAACAAGTCAATAAAAATTTAGATCCGGGGTGTCAAGGGTGTATAATCATTCTAGTTATTCCTGTAAGTATTTGGGTTTCTTCCCAAGTCTATTTTTTCCAAAACACTGGAAAGTTAAATATAAATTTTCCCAAAATTCAGTTTGGTAGAGCAAAAACAGTAGATTTGTGTAGTGAGTCGTTAAAGAATACAACTTATGCTCAGAATGTAAGCATCAATAAAGATGGAGTTGTAGAGTTTTATGTGGATTATAATTTCACACTAAAAAATGGTCCATCAACCTACAATGTCGAATGGGGAAAACAGGGAGATGTGATGTGGAGTTGGGTTAACTCTTATGTATCAAGTGATGTAATGGCTAGGTGTAAAGGTCCAGTCAATATTGAATATACTTATATATATGTAAAAAGATTATATAGGAATAGTTTAGTTATACCAGAACCTCAGAAGTAGTATTTATGCAATGTAATTGCTCATCTTGTAAGGTGCGTTAATAAAATGTAATGCACCATTTTTTATTAATATTTAACTGTCAGAATCAGGATATCCAGGATTAAAGGATTAACAGGATAATATTTGATATTGATATTCTGGAATATTTGAATTAGCGCAATTTCAGAAAATGTAGATAAATATTAATAAAACATCCTGTACATCCTCAAATCCTGGACATCCTGATTCAGACAAAATGCAATTTATGAAAATGTAGATTAATATTAAAAAATCATCCTATACATCCTCAAATCCTGATTCAGACAAAATGCGATTGTTTAAACTATAATAGAAAACAAACATCATTCATCATCAAATTACTATGCTAAAAAGTTACGAAGCAATTTATGAAAATGGCCAATTAACATGGTTGTCAGAACAACCTCAAGTTAATTCTGCTCGTGTGATTATCACTATACTACAAGAAAACTTACCATCAAAAAAACGCCGTACTCCTCCTGCTTCTATTGCTGGTAAAGGTAAAACCTTGGGTGATATTGTTAGTCCTATTGTTAACGAAGAAGAGTGGGAATGTCTCAAATAATAGTCCTTGATACTCATATTTGGTTTTGGTTTATTAGTCAACAGTTTGATAAATTTCCTAACCATTGGAGAGAAATAATTGAAACCTCAGAAGAAGTAGGAGTTTCCGCTATTTCCTGTTATGAAATAGCACTTGCACAACAACGAGGAAGACTAAAATTACCTTGTACTGCTAATCAATGGTTTCAGGAAGCATTAGAACCATCAGGGATTATATTATTTCCTGTAACTGTAGAAATTTCCTGTCGTGCTGTAAATTTATCTCCTGTTCATAAAGATCCATTTGACCGTTTAATTATTGCTACAACACTAGAATATAAAGCCAAATTAGCCAGTATTGATGGTTTATTTTCTCAATATCCTGAACTCAATAATTATTTGATGAAATAGTTCGCTCATCTTGTAGGGTGTGTTAATGAAATACAACGCACTGTTTTTTATGAAAACTTAACTGTCTGATAGCGTAGCGTGGCGCAAGCCATATCAGGATATCCACCGATTAAAGGATTAACAGGATAATATTTGATATTGATATTCTGGAATATTTGAATTAGCGCAATTTCTGAGGATGTAGATGAATATTAAAAAATCATCCTGTACATCCTCAAATCCTGGATATCCTGATTCTGACAAAATGCAATTTCAGAAAATATAGATGAATATTAAAAAACATCCTGTACATCCTCAAATCCTGGATATCTTGATTCTGACAATTTTTAGCTACAATTAAAGCATAAACAACTAACATGAATTAGAGGAAATAATCATGAATACAGCCAAACTTAGCAGTGACGGCACTCATCAAATGGTGATATTACCAACAGATTTTAAAATGACGGGTACAGAGGTTTATGTTAAAAAAATTGGTAATGCCATTATTCTTATTAGTACAGATAATCCTTGGCAAACTCTAATTGATAGTTTAGATCAATTCTCTGATGATTTTATGATGACTAGAGATCAACTTCCTATTGATAAAAGAGAGGAGTTTTAAATGCAATATCTTCTTGATACCAACATCTGTATTTATCTGATTAAACAAAAGCCAGAAAAAGTTATAGCACGATTTCAAACCTTGTCAATTTCTGATATTGGCATTTCTTCCATTACCGTTGCACAAATTAGAATATGGTGTTTATAAAAGTCAGCAACAAGAGAAAAATAAAAATGCCCTTATGCAGTTTTTACTTCCTTTGGAAATTATTGAATTTAGTCAAAATGCAGCCGTAATTTATGGATGTATTAGAAGTGATTTAGAAAGAAAAGGGCTTGTAATTGGACCAATGGATATGCTAATTGCTGCTCATGCAATGAGTTTAGGTGTTACTCTAGTTACTAACAATATCCGCGAATTTTCTCGCATTCCTAAACTCTCATTAGAAAATTGGGCAGAGTAATTTAATGAAATGTAACGCACCGTTTTCTATTAATATTTAACTGTCTGATAGCGTAGCGTGGCGCAAGCCATATCAGGATATCCACCGATTAAAGGATTAACAGGATTATATTTGATATTGATATTGTGGAATATTTGAATTAGCGCAATTTCTGAAGATGCAGATTAATTTTAAAAAACATCCTGTACATCCTCAAATCCTGGACATCCTGATATGGCTTGCGCCACGCTACGCTATCAGACAAAATGCAATTTCTGAAAATGTAGATTAATATTAATAAAACATCCTGTACATCCTCAAATCCTGTGCATCCTGATTATGACAAATTTGGTATAATTAACATGATCATTTACTAATTAAGTAAACTATGAAAACACTAGACATAAAAGTAACTATAACAAATGATGGCAAATTATTAGTCAATTCTCCTGTAGATATACCAATGGGAGAATATAATGCTGTTATTGTCTTAGAAGATCGCCCAATTACTCATCATGTCCAAACGTCTGTGCAAAATGCTCAGGCTATTTTTAGAAAATATATTCCTGCTAGTAGAAAACTTTCTGAAGAATTAATTCAGGAACGAAAAGAGGAAAGTTTGAATGAGTGAAGTTGTTGTAGATGCTTCTGCTATTTTAGCTTTACTCAATCAAGAAACAGCTAGCGAAGAAGTTTCAAGATTTATTGGTAAAGCTGCAATTAGTACAGTGAATTTATCCGAAGTTATAGCAAAATTAGCAGATGCAGGAATCCCGGAAGAAGATATTAGACAGATTCTTTCTAACCTCAATCTTGAAGTTATTAATTTTAATGAAGAACAAGCTTTAAAAGCAGGAATGTTGCGGCCAATTACTAAATCAATCGGGCTTTCATTTGGTGATAGGGCTTGTTTAGCATTAGGTATTATTCTTAATCAGCCTGTTCTCACAACTGATCGGTTATGGAGTAGTATTAATGTGGGGGTTGAAGTTAGATTATTACGTTAAACATTAATGAAATGTAACGCACTGGTTTCTATTAAAATTTAACTGTCAGAATCAGGATAACCAGGATTAAAGGATTAACAGGATTATATTTGAGTTTGATATTGTGGGATATTTGAATTAGCACAATTGCTGAAAATGTAAATTAATATTAAAAATCATCCTGTACATCCTCAAATCCTGGACATCCTGATATGGCTTGCGCCACGCTACGCTATCAGACAAAATGCAATTTCTGAAAATGTAGATTAATTTTAAAAAACATCCTGTACATCCTCAAATATTTATTAAAGATGAAACAATCTTAGTAATTCCAGTTCATAATAATCGGGTAAAATCAGTTTATGTTAAACGAGTATTAGAATTAATAGAAGGAGCGTAATCATGAATTATCCCATAGTTGTTTATCCTTGTGAAGAAGGCGGTTTTGTAGCAGAAATTCCCGCATTAAAAGGATGTTTAGCACAGGGTGAAACTTTAGAAGAAACCTTACAAGAATTGATAATTGTGCGAAACTTATGGTTAGAAACAGCCGAAAAATATGGTCAAAAATTGCCAGATATTGAAGGTGCTATTGCAAAAGTGAAAGCTCTAAGTAGCGTATAAATTTTAAAATCAGGATTTCCACCGATTAAATGATTAACAGGATTGTATTTGAGTTTGATATTGTGGGATATTTGAATTAGCGCAATTTCTGAAGATGTAGATGAATATTAAAAAATCATCCTGTACATCCTCAAATCCTGAGCATCCTGATTCAGACAAAATGTTACTATCACGAAGTTTTCGCCACCTTTAAATTCACGTCTTGAAACCCTTGCTAGAGAGGAGTCGCAAAATGGGATTATATAAATGGCGAAAACTTCATGACACTAGTAATTAATGCACTACAATCACTGCCAGATTTATGTACTATTACACCTGCAAATGGGGCATTTTACTTTTTCTTAAAAGTGCATACGAAAATGAACGATTTGGAATTAGTGAAAAAACTGATTCAAGAATATAAAATAGCGGTGATTCCTGGTACAACCTTTGGCATGGAAGATGGTTGTTATTTGCGGGTTGCTTATGGGGCATTACAAGCAGATACAGCCAAAGCAGGTATAGAAAGATTAGTCAAAGGCTTGCAAACTATCGTATTATAATTGCATCACAAAAATTAACATTCGTATTTTTCCTCCATGAGTCAAATAGTTTGGATAGCAAGACACGCTAACCGCCTTGATTTCGTATACCCGGATTGGTTTCTTACTGCCGAAAGACGGTATGATCCACCTTTGTCTGATGATGGGATGATCCAGGCGCAGCAGTTAGCAAAACGACTTAAGCAGAAAAAAATTGTCCATATTTTTGCTTCTCCGTTTTTGCGAACTATTCAAACTGCGAATGCGATCGCTGAAGTTTTGGATTTACAGATTAAACTAGAAATAGGTTTGAGTGAATGGCTTAATCCCGAATGGATGACTGAAGAACCGGAAAAACTGCCAATTTCAGCTTTAGTCAAATTATTTCCGAGAATTGATACTAGTTATACATCACGCATAGCTGCACAATACCCTGAAACTCATGAAAAAGTGCGGGAACGTTCGGCACAAACTGCTAGATGTCTATCTACTGAATTTTTCCCCCATGATATCCTATTGGTGGCACATGGTGCTTCTGTCTTGGGTGCAGCTATGGGATTGGTGGGAGATATAGCTAAAACAGAAGTTAAAGCTTCTTTATGTTCTTTAGTAAAAGTTGTGCGTCAAGATTCAGAATGGTTGCTAGAACTAAAGGGAGATACTTCCCATTTAACGAAAATTGAAGAATTGGTGCGATTTGTGTAAATATTTAAGGGGGATTTTCTCTAAATCGCAACTGACACTAACTAAGCAAAAGTAACTTACTAACTGATAAATTTTATGACATTGCTACTAGCAGGAGACATCGGCGGCACAAAAACGATTTTGCGTTTGGTGGAATTCTCAGAAACACTAGGTTTAAAAACCTTGTATGAAGAGAGTTTTCGCAGTGGAGATTTTCCCGATTTAGTCCCCATAGTTCAAAAGTTTTTGACTACAGCTAACTCTTCTACACCAGAAAAAGCCTGTTTTGCGATCGCTGGCCCTGTAGTTGCAAATACTGCTAAACTAACTAATCTATCCTGGTTTCTCGATACAGATCGTTTAACTCAAGACTTGGGTATTCTTTCAATTTCCCTTATTAATGATTTTGCGGCTGTTGGTTATGGGATTTTTGGTTTAACAAAACAGGATTTACTAACTTTACAAGTTGGTAAATATCAACCAGCAGCACCAATGGCTGTAATTGGTGCAGGAACTGGATTAGGCCAGGGATTTTTAATTAAGCAAGACAATCAATATCAAGTCTTTCCTTCCGAGGGTGGACACGCAGATTTTGCCCCCCGAAATGAGTTAGAATTTCAACTGTTGAAATATCTGGTAGATAAACATGATATTCAACGAGTTTCTGTAGAAAGAGTAGTTTCTGGGTTAGGAATTACTTCAATTTACCAATTTTTACGAGATAGGAAAATAGCCACCGAATCACCAGAAATTGCCCAAGCAGTCAGAACTTGGGAACAAGAAGCCGGGAAAGCCGAAAAAACCGTTGATCCTGGGGCATTTATTGGTAAGGCTGCCTTAGAAAAAAGCGATCGCCTTTCTGAAAAAACTATGCAATTGTTTATAGAAGCATACGGTGCAGAAACTGGGAATCTGGCCTTAAAACTCCTACCTTATGGAGGATTATACATTGCTGGTGGTATCGCTCCCAAAATCCTGCCGTTAATGCAAAATGGGAATTTCCTCTTGAATTTTACCCAAAAAGGGAGAATGATTTCTTTACTCGAAGAAATACCCGTGCATATAATTCTTAATCAACAAGTCGGCTTAATTGGTGCGGCTTTATCTGCCTCTAGGTTATAACTAGCAAAAACAGTGAAATCTGCATCTACAAATTTTATAACTTATGAATAGCAAAATTTTATTATCGTTGGTGGCTGCCGCTTTTTTATCTAGCAGTTATGCTGTAGCTGTGGTAAATTCACCTCAACCGACAATTTCTCCAAAGAAACCCATTGTTCCTCAAATAGTACAACCTAAATGGCGAACATTTACCGCCCCAGATGGATCTTTTACAGTATTAATGCCGGGAATGCCCAAGCGGAAAACCCAAGTTCAAAAAACCTACATGGGGAAAATAAAATTAGAAATATTTTTAATCCAACCACCGAAACAAGAAGCAGCATATCTAGTTACATACAATGAATTTCCTGATAGCTATGTACAAATGACAAACCCACAAAAAATTCTGGATCAAGCCCAATATGTAGAACTAACAGCCACCAAAAGTAGATTACTAAATCAGCGCAATATTCGCAGTTCTAACTTTCATCCTGGTAAAGAAATTGAATATGTCAATGCTATCGGAAAAGTTACTAAAACGAGAATGTTTATAGCTCATAATAGATTGTATAAAGTCATGGCTATAGTTTCTAAAAAACACCATGCTAGTTTAGATAAAACTATTACAGGTTATTTAAATTCCTTTAGCTTAGTTGTCAAACCTTAATTGGGAATTAGTAATCTTGGTAAAATATTCAGGAGTCTGAAAAAATGATCATCACTGAAATGCCAACCCAACTACTAACTAACACTTGGATAACAGCAACATGGGATGAATATATTCAAGTCATTGAAAATTCTGATGATAAAAAAGCCAAAAGCTATTATCACAATGAAAAAATGAGGATAGAAATGTCACCAATTGGAAATGATCACGCCAGCGATCATAGTATTATTATTTTTGCTGTTAACCTATTTGCGACAATTAAGGGAATTAAGTTTAATAGCAAAGATAATTGTACATACAGAAAAATAGGATTTCAAGAAGTCCAACCAGATGTTTCTTATTACATTGCTGAAAAAGCAAATGCTATTCCCTATGGAACTTCCATTGTTAATTTAGATATTTATCCCGTACCAGATTTAATAATTGAAGTTGCAAGTAGTTCCCTAGCTGATGATAAAGGGGAAAAACGTCTGATGTATGAAGATTTAGGTATAGCCGAATATTGGGTACTCGATGTGCAGAATGTCCAGGTTATTCCTTTTATGATTGAAAATGGCGGAAGTAGAAGAATTAGTGAATCTCAAGTATTACCAGGGTTACAAATTTCTCTACTGAATGAAGCATTAAGAAAAACTCGACAAATGGATCATAGTCAAGTTTGTGCTTGGTTGTTAAGCCAATTTCAGCAATAATTTTAGTAGCGACTATTCCTAGTTTATGATTCCTAGATATTCTATGTTTAAATAAAGAATAAATATTTTTTTTAATTATGGCAGGACATAGTAAATGGGCGAATATTAAACGCCAAAAAGCTGTAGTAGACGCTAGAAGAGGAAATATTTTCACCCAGTTATCACGGGCAATAATTGTAGCCGCGAGAAATGGTGTACCAGATCCAGCAGGTAACTTTCAACTACGCACAGCTATTGATAAAGCCAAAGCCGCAGGGATTCCTAATGATAACATTGATAGAGCGATCGCTAAAGGCGCAGGTACTTTCAGTGATAACAGCATCCTGGAAGCAATTCGCTATGAAGGTTATGGTCCCGGTGGAGTAGCAATTTTAGTTGAAGCCCTCACAGATAACCGTAATCGCACTGCTGCGGATTTGCGAGTTTCTTTTAGTAAAAATGGCGGAAATCTAGGAGAAATAGGGTGTGTAAGTTGGATGTTTTCCCAAAAGGGAGTTTGTGTAGTTGAAGGTGTCATTAATGAAGAACAGCTTTTGGAAGCTTCTCTAGAAGGTAATGCTGAGTCTTATGAAATGATTGCAGAGGAAACCGCTGAGGTATTTACAGAAATAGCGAATTTAGAGAAACTCAGTCAAACATTACAAGCAAAAGCTTTTAAAGTTACAAATATAGAATTGCGTTGGATTCCTAGTAATCAGGTAGACGTTATTGATGCAAATCAGGCTAAAATTTTGCTTAAATTAATTGATACTCTAGAAGGGTTAGATGATGTCCAAAATGTAACGGCCAATTTTGATATGGCTGATAGTTTAATGGAACTGAGTATGACTTAGTAATAAACCATTAATTTTTATAAAAAAGGCTTGGCGATTTACCAAGCCCATATATACCAAGTGTTTTACTACCTCAGTTGTGGATTGGCGCAATTGTAGTCATGGATAATTTACCTGTACATTATGCCGAAAACGCAAGAGTTCTGATTGAATCTGTTGGAGCAAAGGTTAAATTTTTACCTCCATACTCCCCTGATTTATCACCCATTGAATTATGTTGGTCACAGTTAAAAGAAATCTTACGTTCTGCAAAAGCTCGTAGTTTTGATGCACTTGATGAGGCAATTACTATGGCGGTTAATGCTATTACTGATGAAAATGCTCGTTAAAGAAAGCCAATATTTCAAGCTCTGTTAGAATTAGGTAGATGTTATCCTGTTAGTCGCAAATGTCAAAACAAATTCAAGGTAATTCAAGTAGTATTGGTGATCACAAAATATCGAGCCTAGCCCATCAGATTCAATCGGCACTTACACAGCACGAGATTTCACAGTTACTCAATGTGTTGTTTACAGTTTTGTCTGATGATTTATGGGATACAGTTTTAACGCAACTTGCTCCAAATACTCAAGAAACTATCAAGCAAATCCTCGCTCCATCACCAATAGTCGAACAGGTAAAAAAAGTTAAATCACTACCCACTTCTCAAGCTAAACTAGCTGAAACTTGGCTAAATTTGTGGCAAGAATGGGACAAAATTATAGATGAAGCTGCCCAAGAAAAGGGAGAATACATCACGCAAGAAGAGGATTGGGAAATGCCTTACTTTGATGCTGTTTTACTGTCTGAAAATTTAGAGAAAGTAGCCCAAAAAATGCAGCCATTGATTCAGGTGGCTGTGGAGAATAGATTTAATCCCAATGCAGGTTTTGCATCTGCACTTTTGGATGCTGAAAGTGAAATTTCCACAAGCATACCTGATTGGATGGATATTGATAATGGGATTGAATTACTAGAATGTGCAACTGCTTGTTTGTTGCAGTGGGAATGGTTAACAGTTAAGCTGGAGGGACAAGATGCTTTCGACTTTGCTCAACGAATCAGGCAATTGTCAGAAGCATTTGAGTATGTATATCCAGACAACAATGAAATTGGAGATTTTTTACTGGAGTTATCCTATGAGGAACAACAGTCTATTTTTGCTGGGTTAAATTCTAATAGAGAGTCTGATTTATGGAAAGAAACTTTGACCTCTATTTATTCACCTTGGCATCAATTTTATCTTGAAGCTCTCCATCAATTTGCATCACCAGATATATATTTAGAAACTCTCCGGGCGACTATTCCCCAACAATGGCAAAATGGTTTACCAATCATTGAAGATTTATTAGTTAAACAGAATTATTCACTTTGTTTGACTGTGATTGCCGAAACTTTGAATTCCTTGCTAAAACTCCGTCAACAGGATAAATCTTGGCAACCAGAAACTTCGCTGCTGTTTCCATTAGTGAATAGATTTTATAGTAGTAATGGGCAACAAGACAATGAGAAAAATCTTCTCCGTTTTTATCAGCAAACCTCTCAAGAATTAGGAGAATTGGAGCGAGTTAAGGCTTTAGAAATTCAGCTAATCACTTTTGATAGTTGTTTTGATTGGTCAACTATGTTCAAAACATTTGCAGAGGTTGGTGTTTCGGAAACAACTCGTGCATCTCTATTTCAATCTTGGCGCGATTATGTGATTTTGCGAGCTAAACCGCGCTTGCATTTTGGATCGTCCGACATGGTTACAAAAAGTGATATTTGGTGGCTGCATTGGCTAATTGACAGTATTGCTACTTCTGACTTGGGAATTGTCTGGTTCCAAGCACAAATCCAGCAATGGTTAATAAATTTACCTGGGGACAAGAGAAACTTGGGTGACGCTTATGATATTTTGAGGTTGTTGACAAAGGATTTGACTGAGATACAGTACAAAAATCAACCCCCCTATCCCAAGTTTTATCAATTTGTGATTCAAGCAAGAGGATTGTCAGTATCTGATGATCCTTCGCGGCTAGTATATCTACAACAGTATGCACCTGATCATCTTTGGGAACAGGTCATGGCTTATTGGCAAAAAAACTTACATAATTTTGTACCCAAACCAGAACTGTGCAAAAATTCAGATTATACAGAACATTCACAGTGGATGTTTGCACTCCAGGAATTAGCCCCACAATCCTATCATACTCTATTAGCTCAATGGCGAGTTCAGCATCAGCGTCGGAGTAATTTATGGAAGGCTTTGGGTGTAAGTAAGTCCTGACAAATCTGGACAATAATTTATTCCTTAATCTCTTGATAATATAGTTTTTACAAAAACTACCGATAGTATAAATAAGAATTCCTTAATCTTTCGATAATGAGGAAAAGTTTTTACAAAAAACTACCGATAGATAGATAAGAATATGGAGAAAATCTGATAAGCTATCTAGATTGAATTTCCCATGGTAAATTTCATCCTGGGGAATTCACACAATTCGATTCTCTACCATTAATTTTGTCTAACTACTTATGGATATCTTGTTTGTTAGCGGTGAAAAAAGTAAAAATATCATCGGATGTTATGGCAATATCGAAGGCATTGCAGCAGTTGTTGTCACGGTATTTCCAGACAACAATAAGTATGAGATTATTGATTCTGTGTTCCGCCGTCGTCTGGGATTGAAGCCAACTGCTGATGATTTGCTAGGACTGGCTGACATCCATAAAGTTAAATATATTATGGGCAATCAGCTTGTAGAAAATGTTTATCATGGTGGAACATTAGAAAAAAACTATGAGTTTCCTGTGGAGATTCAATGGGAAACCAACGAAATTAATGTTGAGAAATTCCTATTTTTAACCGAATGTTATTTCAATGAAAATAGGTTAAAGTTATCTGCTGATGTCGAAGACGTAATTGAAAAAGAATTAAAGTCTTTTGATCTACAAAAATATCGAGATTATGGTCAAGCCAGTCACAGGCTATTTGCATTCTTTCATGCGATCGCTGCTGCGCGTCCATCCATTCCTACCTGGGCAAAATCTTAAGCAATGCTTTTACAAGCATTTTTGGTAAGCGTAAACCTCAGTCTTTCGACTCTTATGCACTTCAATATTTCTGCAAGCTCTGTTACCACAAGCTCAGAAATCATCACTTTAGTGATGAAATATAAAGTGTACAAATAAGAATCAATTAATCGCATACAAGTTACTACAATTATCAGTTCAAGAGTGTAAATAACGACTAGTAGTGGTGATGCGGGCATGACCAAAGCTGTTACGAATAGAATTATATTATACGCCTTATGTGAGTTGAAAATCTTGTCGTTTTATCAGATTGTCCAGATTTAACTAAAACGATAATTCCAGAATCATGAAGGGTATTACAAGGGTTTCAGCATTTAATTCACATAAGTCGTATTATTTATTTTTCCGAAAACCCCCTGATTATTTATTGCACTTTATTGAGAATAGATCTGAATCAATTTTCCTATCCAAAATTTATTGGCCATACCAATACCTTCGCCGTTTTCTGTAGGTTGAGGAACGAAACCCCAACAAATGCGTTGGGTTGCGCTGTCGCTTAAACCAACCCAACCTACGAATCCAGACTTTTTTCAATTTGGCGAGGGTATTGCCATACCGTACTTAATTATACTAAATTATCAGTTTGCGAGAGGGAACAGGGTCAAGAGGCAATAGTTTTGCAATATTTAAAATTATGCTTTATTTTCTATCTTCACAAGATCGCGTTGTACTGATACAAAGTTAGTAGCAAAAAAAATCTACCTTTTTCTCATGACATGGCGCTATTTTCAGTGGAATAAACGCATAATGGAAATGTGACTGATTTATTAGCCCCTTTACAATCCCTAAAACACGGTAACTGGTTCAAGTTGATTTGCGGAGCCAGTTTCCAACACCTTCCTGCGGTCAGAAACTTAACATTGGCCTACACTTTGGCTGGTGCTGACTGTATAGATGTCGCAGCAGATCCAGCAGTCATTGCTGCTACTCAAGAAGCTTTACTCGTAGCTCAAAGCTTGTCCAAGGATGCCCAGCAGCGGGGCTTTGGTTTTACAGGTGATTTGCCTTTGTTAATGGTCAGCCTCAACGATGGCGAAGATCCCCATTTTCGGAAAGCTGAGTTTAATCCTCACGACTGTCCTAGCGACTGTCCCAGACCATGCGAGAAAATTTGTCCAGCCCAAGCAATTTCATTTAACAATACCAAAGATGATGTTTCCGGAGTAATTTCCGAAAAATGTTATGGCTGTGGACGTTGCATTCCTATCTGTCCTTATCGTATAATTTATACAAAATCTTATGTATCAACCCCAAGGGAGATAGCACCATTGATTATGTCAACGGGAATAGAAGCCGTAGAAATTCATACTCAAGTGGGGCGGTTGGCAGAATTCCAACGGTTATGGGCAGCGATGACACCTTGGGCAGATAAATTAAAGTTAGTAGCCATTAGTTGTAACGATGGTGAAGGACTAATTGATTACTTAAAAGCAATTTATGATTTAATTGTTCCCCGTCCTCAATTTTTAATTTGGCAAACAGACGGCCGTTCTATGAGTGGTGATATTGGTGATGGTACTACCATAGCCACAGTCAAATTAGGACAAAAAGTTTTGACAGCAAACCTACCGGGATATGTGCAGTTAGCCGGTGGTACTAATAGCTACACCGTCCCTAAGTTGAAAGGCATGGGACTGCTCAATGATTTTAGATTGCCGATTTTAGATTTTGGATTAGAAGAACACAATCTACAATCCAAAATCCAAAATCCAAAATCCAAAATTGCCGGGATTGGCTATGGTAGTTATGCCCGTGTATTGCTGTCACCCATTCTTGACCAGTTAGAAAGTAAGGAGGTGATTAACACTGATAGTCAAAGCAACATTCGCCTGGAAACAGAACCGGAATTGCTGTGGGAAGCTGTAAGGCTTGCCCATGATCTCGTTTCCCAGATTAAGTCCTAGCGGTCACGCTAATCGCTCCAACCATATCTCTAAAAACGTCAGTCACCAATTATTGCCATGACGATGACAGAAGATCTCCAAAAGTTGTTAGACATTTTGCCCCAAGACCTCCAAGAAAAACTAGAGCATCATCCTAACGGAGATAATTTAGTTGAAGTGGTTTTGGATTTAGGCCGTCGTCCAGAAGCTCGATTTCCCCATGTAGCGGAGTATCTGAGCGAAACACCAGTTACTCAAGCCCAGATAGATGATTGCATTCAACGAGTGGGAAATTTTGGGGGGGATAATCGGGCAGGAATTGAGCAAACTTTGCATCGGATCAGTGCTATCCGCAACCGTAGTGGTAAGATTATTGGCTTAACTTGTCGTGTCGGCAGGGCGGTATTCGGAACAATTGCCATGATCCGCGATTTGGTGGAAACTGGTCAATCACTCCTCATGCTAGGTCGTCCGGGTGTTGGTAAAACCACTGCTTTAAGAGAAATTGCCCGTGTGTTGGCAGATGAGTTAAATAAGCGAGTGGTTATTATTGACACATCTAACGAAATTGCTGGAGATGGTGATGTTGCTCACCCAGCCATTGGTCGTGCCAGACGAATGCAAGTTTCTAAACCAGAATTACAACATCAAGTGATGATTGAGGCTGTGGAAAACCATATGCCCGAAGTCATTATCATTGATGAAATTGGTACGGAATTAGAAGCTTTAGCAGCGCGAACCATTGCCGAACGGGGGGTGCAATTAATAGGAACTGCTCACGGTAATCAGATTGAAAACCTGATTAAAAATCCCACTCTATGTGATTTGGTTGGTGGTATTCAGGCTGTGACGCTGGGAGATGATGAAGCTAGACGACGTGGTTCGCAAAAGACGGTTTTAGAACGCAAAGCCCCACCGACTTTTGAGATTGCGGTGGAAATGATGGAACGGCAACGCTGGGTAGTTCATGAATGTGTGGCTGATACGGTTGATAGTCTTTTACGTGGTCGTCAACCTACTCCACAAACGAGAACTGTTGATGATCATGGCAAGGTTGCTGTTGTTAGACAGTTGGCTGTAGTCAATGGTGGTAATGGCAATAGCAATGGCAATGGTCACGTTGCTAATGTAGAAGATTCTTTCTTATCTGCTAAACCCAATGGTTGGCGTTCTTCTGGACAAATGGTGGCTTTACCACCGTTATCTCTGGATCGGGAAAGACCAACGGGACGCAGTGAATTTGACCGTTTGTTAGATGAATCTTTCAATTATTCTGAAAGTTTTGATTTTGCCAGCCGCAAACAAGCAGGTCCAAATGGGGAAGATTTACCACTGCACATTTATCCCTATGGGGTAAGTCGTCACCAACTGGAACAGGTGATTAATGTCCTAACTTTGCCTGTGGTATTGACAAAAGACTTAGATGGTGCTGATGCTATTCTAGCTTTGCGATCGCACGTCAAGAATCACGCTAAGTTAAGACAAATGGCTAAAGCTCGTCATTTACCTATTCATGTAATTAAGTCTAGTACAATTCCTCAAATTACTCGTAGTTTACGCCGATTACTGAATATTGATGATCCAGATATTGGCGACGACCGAGAATTACAACTGTTACTACACAACGGTGGTGATGATGAAATGGACGCTTTGGAGGAAGCTAGACTTGCTGTAGAGCAGATTGTCATCCCTAAAGGTCAGCCTGTGGAGTTATTACCTCGTTCTTCCCAAGTGCGGAAAATGCAGCATGAGTTGGTAGAACATTATCGCCTCAAGTCTGATAGTTTTGGCGATGAACCTAATCGGCGGTTAAGAATTTACCCGGCGTAGGTTGTTGATAGTTTTCCCCTGAAAGGATCGTTTTTACATCTTTTCGGGGGATTTTTTTATTTGTCTGAATCAGGATTTTAGGATTTTCAGGATGGTTATTTTTTGATTGTCTGTGAGATGCAAGTATTTTTTTGTCTGAATCAGGATGTCCAGGATTTTAGGATTTTCAGGATGGTTATTTTTTGATTGTCTGTGAGATGCAAATATTTTTTTGTCTGAATCAGGATGTCCAGGATTTTAGGATTTTCAGGATGGTTATTTTTTGATTGTCTGTGAGATGCAAATATTTTTTTGTCTGAATCAGGATGTCCAGGATTTTAGGATTTTCAGGATGGTTAT
>JBAXRM010000041.1:0-27738 GCA_037131225.1 Nostocales cyanobacterium ELA583
TGCTAATTGATTCTTGGTCTGGCTTAAATACGACTTTTTCAGCAAGCCCTATTTAGATAAATATTTTCAGGTTAATTAACCATGAAACTTACTAGCTTTTGCTAATTTTTATAATGGCAAGAATGAAAATATAGCAATTAAGATATACTCTTATTTGTATTTTGATATTTTTTAAATTCCCAAAAATTATGACTAAACTTTTTGCTGTTGTTGTGGCAACTGTTCCTGAATACTACGAATATAAAAAAGAACATCCAGAACATGATCAAGATCAACTAGTATAGTTTAAGGAACAACACAAACAGGGAGTTCTGCTTTGTTGTGGACTTTTTGTTCCCCATGATGGTACAGGATTATGGGTGATAAAAGCAGAGAATATTAACGAGGCTATGGACATTGTGAATACTAGTCCTCGTGTTCGAGATGGAATGTTAGCAGACTCAGCTAGAGTAGTGGAGTGGAATGTGCATTTGGGTAGCGATATTTTCATGTAAAATGTTGAGATGAACTACCCAATATGGGTTAAAATTGAATTATTGCAAAGAATTGATTAAATCTAATATTTCTTCAACGAGATATACTATATATGTGGCTAAAAAGTATTAAAATCGAAAATATTAAAGGATTTCGAGAAGAAACAATATTATTTCACAATAAAAATAATCCCTACAAGTGGATTACATTACTAGGTGAAAATGGAGTAGGAAAAAGTACATTACTTCAAGCAATTGCCTTGCTTTTAGCTGGTTCAGATGGGGCTAAGAAACTTATGTTATCTCCACAAAATTGGGTAAGAAATAATTCAGAGTATGGTCAATTAACAGCAACAATACAAAAAAATAATGATGATGAAGGAATGATGCCAAATCAAGCTAGGAATAAATTCTCTTATGATTATTCTTACTTTGTCATAGGTAATAAAAATACCCGAATTGGTAAAGAAAATTATCCAGCAAATACACTAAATCCCAAAAATTCAGAAACTCTTGAATGGTTAAGAACAAATGCCTTTACTTTAGATTCTCAAGGATGGTTTGCTGCTGGTTATGGTCCTTTTCGTCGGCTTTCTCGGACTGAAGGAAATCCAGTAAACTTAAGAGAACTCTAAAGAGCAGATCGTGAAAGTAATTTTAGGACACAGTTTGAAGAAAATGATAGTTTAAAAACTTTTCAAGAATGGATGGTTTTTTTAGATTATCGGATTGCTAAAAATCCTGATGATTCTAAATCTAAACACATGATGGAATTAGGAAAAGAAGCAATCATCGAACTTTTACCTGTAAATATTAAATTTGATCAAGTTACAAATGATGGAATTATTCTTTTTTCTTTAGAAAATCAGTTAATTCCTATTACTCAATTATCAGATGGTTTTCGCAGTATTATCGCTTTAGTTGGGGATTTAATTTGGCGTTTATTTCAAACCTTTTCTCATCTGGAAACCGATCCTCGTCAAGCATCAGGTATTGTCTTAATAGATGAATTAGATATTCATTTACATCCAGTTTGGCAAAGATTGATTGCTAAAAAGCTAAGAACCGTTTTTCCTAACCTACAATTTTTTGTAGCTACTCATAGTCCTTTTGTTGCTGCTGGTGCTGGAGATGATGCACTTACTTTAACTGTAAAAATGATTAATGGAGAAGTCCAAATTGAAGCAGTTGAGAATATTGCAGCTTATGCTCAAAATAAATACAATCCTGGTAAAAATACAAAAAATAGGATAAATCCTGTAAAGAAGCCACTTTATGATATGTTTTCTGGTAAATGTGCTTTTTGTGAACGGAAGGTTGAAATTTCAGCAGGAAGAATTGAGCATTTTAAACCTAAATCTGAATATATTGATTTAACTTTTGATTGGAATAACTTTCTTTATGCTTGTGAAGTTTGTAATAATGCCGAAAATAAAGGAGATAAATTCCCTCTTGATTGTGATGGTACTCCATTATTAATTGATCCCACTGATGAAGATTGTGATATATACCAATATCTTGAATTTTATTGGGATGAAAAAAATCAATTAGCCCATGTTAACGGAAAAGATGGACGTGGACAGGTTGTTAAAGAAATATTAAGTCTTTATAGAAATGATTTGATAGAACATCGCAGTGGAAAGCTTAAACCTTTATTATTCTTGTTTACATATGCAAAAACTGGCGATCAAAAAGCGATAGAATATCTAATACAATCTTGTAAATTTGATCAAATCAGGTATTTATTTGATTAGTTAATTACCCACATTCCGCACTTCACAGTGTCACACATAAATATTTCAACAAATATGACCAAATAATAGTGATTTAATAAAGTATTAATTCGGTTATTGACAGGTAATTATGCGATCGCTATCTAACCCCCATGAGCGAAATATTTGTAACTTTTTTATATTACAAAATGAAGTGGGAATGCAAAATAAGTATATTTGCTTACTGTTTCTTGTAAATTTACCTCCGTAATAACCGCCTGTGACACCCAATGGTGGGGAATGTGGGTCCAAAATGAGAATTGCTGTAAAAATATTTTTCCCAAAAATTATAACATTCCCAGAAATCATGCTATATTTATTAAACCTAGTAGTGTGTGTACATAATTAATAGTCTTTTTTGGAATTACTGTGGCGAATACAAAATCTGCTCTTAAACGCGCTGGAATCGCAGAACGCAACCGACTGCGTAATAAAGCATATAAATCAGCCGTTAAAACACTGATGAAGAAATACTTTATATCTGTGGAAGCTTGTACTGCTAATCCGACGGCAGAACTCAAGCAAGAAGTTGAAACGAGAATGTCTGAAGCTTACAGCAAAATTGATAAAGCTGTAAAAACTGGCGTACTTCATGCCAACAATGGGGCTAGGAAAAAGTCAAGATTGGCTCAAAAACAGAAAACCCTTACCGCTTAGTCAATAGTCAGTGGTTTGATTGCTACTTACCACTGATTATTGGCAACTGACAAGCCATGCAACTTATAGATACCCACGTACATATTAACTTTGACACTTTTCAGCCAGATTTAGCAGCAGTGCGTTCTCGATGGCAAGAAGCAGGAGTAGTCCGATTAGTCCACTCCTGTGTCCACCCGCAGGAATTTGCGAGTATTAGCCAAATAGCCGAGCAATTTCCTGAAGTTAGCTTTGCTGTAGGTCTACATCCTTTAGATGCTCATCAATGGGATGATCAAACATCTGCTCAAATCAAATCTTTAGCCAGTTCTCATTCCCAAGTAGTAGCTATTGGGGAAACAGGGTTGGATTTTTATAAAGCAGATAATTATGAACATCAGCATGAGGTATTTGCATCACAATTAGCGATCGCTTGTGAACTAAATTTACCAGTGATTATCCATTGTCGTGATGCTGCACCAGCGGTAAGAGATGTATTACAAAAATGGCGGGATTTGCATAGAGAAAAGGTAAAGGGTGTGATGCACTGTTGGGGAGGGACACCAGAAGAAACCCAGTGGTTTCTAGATTTGGGTTTCTATATTAGCTTTAGTGGAACTGTGACATTTAAAAATGCTCACACCATCCAATCTTCAGCCGCAATGGTGAATAGTGATCGCCTACTTATAGAAACAGATTGTCCATTTCTGTCACCTGTTCCTAAACGTGGTGAAAAGCGCAATGAACCTGCCTATGTTCGCTATGTAGCGGAAGCACTGGCAAAACTACGAGGAGAAACAATAGAGGAAATTGCCCAGAAAACCACCCAAAATGCTTGTAGATTATTCGGTCTATCATTATAAGCAATCATCAAATCTTTAGCATTAGTGCTGATTTAACTCATAAGATACTTCTGGAGGATAAAAATGTGCTAAAATTATTCCCTCCAAAACATTTAGGTCAAGCCATAATGGTAAAGGAAAGATAATAACTCTTGTAACTCAATTTGTGCTGTTATCAACCCGATATTAGCTAACTTGAGAATTTGTGGTTTTAGCCCGCTTACTGAATCGAAGCGACCCAAATCTAAAATCCAGAATTGTCTGCCCATCCACTTAAATCTCTACAAACGGATGCTCTCAACAGATAACAAGCATTGGCAACCCTGGCTGACCAGAAAAAACTTGAAAGCCAGAAAACAGCAATCCTCTCGTCTATCAAATCTATAGAAAATCGTTAAAAGTAATTGTCTTGTCCAGACAATCATAGCAATATCCAATCCATAGTGCAGTCTCAAATGCAACGTTGCGCTATCAAATCCGACTCTGGCGGAATCCCCCGTTTTGGGATCTTACAGCAAGGATAAAGTATTAGTCCGAAATTGTGAGGTATGAAGAAGTGTGAATTAGAAAGAAATTTTATGGCTAATGCTACTTAAGTGCTATCAGTCAGAAACCTAGCAGCCGACTATTGCCTAGCAGATAGACTTCATCACCCAGCATCCATATTCTAGCATAAAGCCTTCATGGCAGACTCTCAGCTATGGCTACGCCACGCAGGCTATCGGCTTCCCCAAAGTTTAACCAGGTTGATAAAGGTAAAGGCATGACTAACGACGAAAAATACATGGAATCCGCCTTTCTATTACCCGACTTGATTGAAATTCAGCGTTCTAGTTTTCGCTGGTTTCTAGAAGAAGGACTAATAGAAGAACTGAACTCCTTTAGTCCAATTACAGACTACACTGGCAAACTAGAACTGCACTTTTTAGGTGATAAGTACAAACTCAAAGAACCTAAATACAGCGTAGAAGAATCCAAGCGTAGAGATAGCACTTATGCAGTGCAGATGTATGTCCCTACTCGTTTACTGAACAAAGAAACAGGAGACATTAAAGAACAAGAAGTATTTATTGGCGATTTGCCCTTAATGACAGATCGAGGCACATTTATTATCAATGGAGCAGAGCGCGTCATTGTTAATCAAATCGTGCGATCGCCAGGAGTTTACTATAAATCAGAAATTGATAAAAACGGCAGACGTACCTATTCCGCCAGCTTAATTCCTAACCGGGGTGCATGGCTCAAATTTGAAACAGATCGTAATGACCTAGTTTGGGTAAGGATAGATAAAACCCGTAAACTATCAGCACAGGTGCTTCTGAAAGCTTTGGGTTTATCAGATAACGAAATCTTTGATGCCCTGCGCCATCCAGAATACTTCCAAAAAACCATAGAAAAAGAAGGGCAATTTTCCGAAGAAGAAGCCCTGATGGAATTATATCGGAAACTTCGTCCAGGTGAACCACCTACAGTTTTAGGCGGACAACAGCTTTTAGACTCCCGCTTCTTCGATCCTAAACGCTATGACCTGGGAAAAGTTGGTCGTTATAAACTCAACAAAAAACTCCGCCTATCAGCCCCCGACACCATGCGCGTCCTCACCCCTGGGGACATCCTAGCCGCTGTTGATTACCTGATTAATCTAGAATACGACATCGGTAGTATAGATGACATTGACCACCTCGGAAATCGCCGAGTTAGAAGCGTTGGTGAATTACTACAAAACCAAGTCAGAGTAGGTTTGAATCGGTTAGAAAGAATTATTCGAGAACGGATGACAGTATCCGATGCCGAAGTTCTTACCCCCGCATCCCTAGTCAACCCCAAACCCTTAGTAGCAGCTATCAAAGAATTCTTTGGTTCTAGCCAACTAAGTCAATTCATGGATCAAACCAACCCCTTAGCGGAATTGACCCATAAACGTCGCCTCAGTGCCTTGGGACCAGGCGGTTTAACCAGAGAAAGAGCCGGTTTTGCGGTTCGAGATATTCACCCCAGCCACTACGGACGGATTTGTCCCATTGAAACACCAGAAGGACCAAACGCCGGACTAATTGGTTCATTGGCTACCCATGCCCGCGTTAACCTCTACGGTTTTCTTGAAACACCCTTTAGAGCAGTAGAAAACGGCAAAGTCTTATTCAATGTTCCTCCCGTCTACATGACAGCAGACGAAGAAGACGACCTCCGGACAGCGACAGGGGACGTTCCCTTGGATGAAAACGGTTACATCAAAGGACCATCAGTACCAGTTCGCTATCGCCAAGACTGGACAACCACCAACCCCGAACAGGTGGATTATGTGGCAGTTTCCCCAGTGCAAATTATCTCAGTTGCCACCAGCATGATTCCTTTCTTGGAACATGATGACGCTAACCGAGCGCTGATGGGTTCTAATATGCAACGCCAAGCCGTACCGCTGTTAAAACCAGAACGTCCCTTAGTGGGAACAGGTTTAGAAGCCCAAGCCGCGAGAGACTCCGGTATGGTGATAGTTTCCCGGACTGATGGCGATGTAGTCTATGTTGATGCCACAGAAATTCGTGTTCGCGCCAGTGGTCAGTTGTCCGCAGCCAGTGGTAGCCAACCCATTGAGAAAGGACAAGAACTTAAGTACAAACTTTCCAAATATCAACGTTCTAACCAAGATACCTGCTTAAACCAAAAACCATTGGTGAGAATTGGTGAAAAAGTCGTCGCCGGTCAAGTATTAGCAGATGGTTCTTCCACAGAAGGCGGAGAACTGGCATTAGGACAAAACATAGTAGTTGCGTATATGCCCTGGGAAGGCTACAACTACGAAGACGCAATTCTCATTTCTGAACGGCTGGTACAAGAAGATGTCTATACCTCCATTCACATTGAAAAATTTGAAATTGAAGCCAGACAAACCAAACTCGGACCTGAAGAAATCACCAGAGAAATTCCCAACGTCGGTGAAGATGCTCTCAGACAACTAGATGAACAAGGTATTATCCGCATTGGTGCCTGGGTAGATGCTGGGGATATTCTCGTCGGTAAAGTTACCCCCAAAGGTGAATCAGACCAACCTCCCGAAGAAAAACTTCTCCGCGCCATCTTTGGTGAAAAAGCCCGCGATGTCCGCGATAACTCCCTCCGTGTTCCCAATGGTGAAAAAGGCCGGGTAGTAGATGTCCGACTATTTACCCGCGAACAAGGTGATGAACTGCCACCAGGGGCAAATATGGTAGTTCGGGTTTATGTCGCCCAAAAACGCAAAATCCAAGTCGGCGACAAAATGGCAGGGAGACACGGCAACAAAGGGATCATTTCCCGCATCCTTCCTGCGGAAGATATGCCCTATTTAGCAGACGGTTCACCAGTGGACATTGTTCTTAATCCCTTGGGTGTGCCTAGCCGGATGAACGTGGGACAAGTATTTGAATGTTTACTGGGTTGGGCAGGTCATAACCTGGGAGTCCGGTTTAAAATTACCCCCTTTGACGAAATGTATGGGGAAGAAACCTCCCGTCGCTTAGTTCACGGCAAACTCCAAGAAGCTAGAGACGAAACTACCAAAGATTGGATATATAACCCCGACAATGCCGGTAAAATCATGGTTTATGACGGTCGCACTGGCGAGCCATTTGACCGGGCCATTACCGTCGGTGTCGCCTATATGCTCAAGCTGGTGCATTTAGTTGATGACAAAATTCACGCTCGTTCCACTGGACCTTACTCTCTCGTGACTCAGCAGCCCTTGGGTGGTAAAGCTCAACAAGGTGGACAAAGATTTGGAGAAATGGAAGTATGGGCATTGGAAGCCTTTGGTGCCGCTTACACCTTGCAGGAACTGTTAACAGTCAAATCCGATGATATGCAAGGACGTAATGAAGCCCTCAATGCCATTGTCAAAGGTAAAGCCATTCCTCGCCCCGGTACTCCTGAATCCTTCAAGGTGTTAATGCGCGAGTTGCAATCCTTGGGTTTAGATATTGCCGTTCATAAAGTAGAAACCCAAGCCGACGGTAGTTCCTTGGATGTAGAAGTAGACCTCATGGCAGACCAAGCCGCCCGCCGCACACCTGCTAGACCCACTTATGAGTCACTCTCTCGTGAGTCTTTAGAAGGGGACGAGTAAAACAATTTTGGATTTTAGATTTTGGATTTTAAATTGGGGAATTGTCTCATTTTAGATTTTGGATTGACGAAAAAACCTTCCAATTTCAGATTTGAAATTATACAATTCAAGATTGTTAAATCCAAAATTTAAAATCTAATATTGGTAAATCTAAAATCTAAAATCTAAAATCTAAAATTCTCATGAGATCCCCCCAAAATAATCAATTTGACTACGTAAAAATTGGTATAGCTTCACCAGAACGCATCCGCCAATGGGGTGAACGCACCTTGCCTAACGGGCAACTTGTAGGCGAAGTTACCAAGCCAGAAACTATTAATTACCGCACTCTCAAACCAGAAATGGATGGTTTGTTTTGCGAGCGGATTTTTGGACCAGCGAAGGATTGGGAATGTCATTGTGGCAAATACAAACGGGTGCGCCATAGAGGCATAGTTTGCGAGCGCTGTGGAGTAGAAGTGACAGAATCCCGCGTCCGTCGTCACAGAATGGGCTTTATCAAATTAGCTGCCCCAGTGGCGCACGTTTGGTACTTGAAAGGGATTCCTAGTTATATTGCCATTCTCTTGGATATGCCCTTGCGGGACGTAGAGCAAATAGTTTATTTCAATTCCTACTGTGTTTTAGCACCTGGTAACGCTGATACCTTGAGTTATAAACAACTCTTGAGCGAAGACCAATGGCTAGAAATCGAAGATGCTATCTACAGTGAAGATTCTCAGTTAGAGGGTGTAGAAGTTGGCATTGGTGCAGAAGCTTTGTTGCGGCTGTTGGCAGATATTAAATTGGAGCAAGAAGCGGAAACCCTGCGGGAAGAAATCGAAAAAGCTAAAGGTCAAAAACGCGCCAAATTAATTAAACGCTTGCGGGTAATTGATAACTTCATCGCTACAGGTTCTAAACCAGAATGGATGGTAATGGAGATTATCCCCGTTATTCCCCCTGATTTGCGACCAATGGTGCAGTTAGATGGAGGAAGATTTGCCACAAGCGATTTAAACGATTTGTATCGCCGGGTAATTAACCGTAACAACCGTTTAGCCAGACTCCAGGAAATTCTCGCCCCAGAGATTATTGTCCGTAATGAAAAACGGATGCTGCAAGAAGCAGTGGATGCCTTAATAGATAATGGTCGTCGGGGACGGACAGTGGTAGGGGCAAATAACCGCCCCCTCAAATCCTTGTCCGATATTATCGAGGGTAAACAAGGACGCTTCCGACAAAACCTCTTGGGGAAACGGGTGGACTATTCGGGACGTTCCGTAATTGTCGTCGGGCCAAATCTGAAAATCCACCAATGCGGACTACCTAGAGAAATGGCCATAGAACTGTTTCAGCCCTTTGTGATCAATCGGTTGATTCGTTCTGGCATGGTGAATAATATCAAAGCTGCCAAAAAACTGATTTCTCGCAATGACCCCAGTGTTTGGGATGTGTTGCAAGAAGTGATAGAAGGGCATCCGGTGATGTTAAACCGAGCGCCAACCCTGCACCGTTTGGGGATTCAAGCCTTTGAACCCATCTTGGTAGAAGGAAGAGCCATTCAACTGCATCCTTTGGTCTGTCCGGCTTTTAACGCTGACTTTGACGGTGACCAAATGGCGGTTCACGTCCCTCTGTCTTTGGAGAGTCAAGCAGAAGCCCGGCTGTTGATGTTGGCTTCTAATAATATTCTCTCACCAGCGACCGGGAAACCAATTGTGACTCCTAGCCAAGATATGGTTTTAGGAGCATATTACCTGACTGCGGAAAACCCCAAGGCGACGAAGGGCGCAGGGAAGTATTTTTCATCTTTGGATGATGTGATTATGGCTTATGAAGCCAAGCAAGTGGAACTTCATGCCTATATTTACGTCCGCTTTGATGGGGAAATTGATTCTGGTGAACCCGATACAGAACCCTTAGAGATCATTGAAGACAAAGATAGTAAAGGCAAACTTAACAGTCGGACACTGATTTATAAATTCCGGCGTGTCCGGGAAGATGGCCAGGGAAATTTGATTTCTCAGTACATTTATACGACCCCTGGACGAGCGATTTATAACCAAGCTATTCAGGAAGCGATAGATGCTTAACAATTTTGGATTTTAGATTTTAGATTTTGGATTAAACAATTTTGGATTTTAGATTTTAGATTTGACAATTTTAGATTTGGGATTGCAAAATTCAAAATTCAAATAATCCAAAATTCAAATAATCTAAAATCCAAATAATCTAAAATCCAAATAATCTAAAATCCAAAATCTAAAATCTAAAATCGTATGACTAAAGCAGTTTTTCGTAATCTTGTGGTGAATAAGGGTAAACTGAGAGATTTAATTTCTTGGTCATTTACTCATTATGGAACGGCGCGGACGGCGATAATGGCGGATAAACTCAAGGAATTGGGTTTCCGCTATGCTACTAAGGCGGGGATATCTATCAGTGTGGATGACTTGATGATTCCCCCTTCCAAAAAGGAACTTCTAGAAGCAGCAGAGACGGAAATTCTGTCCACAGAAGAACGGTATCAACGAGGAGAAATTACTGAAGTCGAACGTTTCCAAAAGGTAATTGATACTTGGAACAGTACCTCTGAGGCTTTAAAGGATGAAGTGGTGGTTCACTTCAAGAAAACCGATCCCCTCAACTCCGTCTATATGATGGCTTTTTCGGGAGCGCGAGGGAATATTTCTCAGGTGCGGCAGTTGGTGGGTATGCGGGGACTGATGGCAGATCCTCAAGGGGAAATTATTGATTTACCGATTAAAACCAATTTCCGAGAAGGGTTAACGGTTACAGAATATATTATTTCTAGTTATGGGGCACGCAAAGGGCTGGTAGATACGGCACTACGGACGGCGGACTCTGGGTACTTAACCCGACGATTGGTGGATGTTTCCCAAGATGTGATTGTGCGGGAGTTTGACTGTGGCACTAGCAAAGGCTTGACTATTGGCGCAATGGTTGAGGGGAACAAAATCTTAATTAAACTGGCAACGCGGTTAATGGGTAGGGTTGTGGGTGAGGATGTGGTGCATCCAGAGACTGGAGAAATGATTGCCACCCGAAATACCCCAATTGATGATGATTTAGCGATCGCTATTCAAAAATCCGGTGTCAAAACCGTTACCGTCCGTAGTCCTTTAACCTGTGAAGCTGCCCGTTCTGTGTGTCAACATTGCTATGGTTGGAGTTTGGCACACGCGAAGATGGTAGACCTGGGTGAAGCTGTGGGGATTATTGCCGCCCAGAGTATTGGTGAACCTGGAACCCAGTTAACCATGCGAACATTCCACACCGGGGGTGTATTTACGGGAGAAGTAGCGCAACAGGTGCGTTCTCAGGTGTCAGGAACAGTGAAAATTCCCCGCAAACTGCAAACCCGTCCCTATCGAACTCGTCATGGTGAGGACGCACTGTATGTGGAAGCCAACGGGACTTTGATGATTGAGGGTGATAAAAAGCATGGGACTGGGGAAAGCCAAGAAATTGCCGTTACCCAAGGTTCAACCCTGTATATTCACAATGGTCAGCAGGTATTAGCGGATCACTTGGTAGCAGAGGTAGCACTGGGGGGTAGAACCACCAGAACCAATACAGAAAAAGCTGTTAAAGACGTTCTCACCGGCTTGGCAGGAGAGGTGAAGTTTGCCGATGTCGTCGCCGAGCAAAAAACCGACCGTCAGGGCAACACGACCGTCACAGCATCAAGAGGGGGACTGATTTGGATTCTGTCGGGAGACGTTTATAATTTACTCCCTGGTGCAGAGTTGATTGTCAAAAACGGTGATGCTGTTGAAACCAATGGGGTATTGGCAGAAACCAAGTTGACTACAGTTCATGGTGGAGTAGTGCGGTTGCCAGAGGCAATTCCCGGTAAGGCCACCAGAGAAATTGAGATTATTACCGCTTCTGTGGTGCTAGACCAGGCGGAGATCACAGTTCAAAGTTCCCAAGGGCGCAATAGCTACCTGATTACTACTACCAATCCCACCACTGGTTCTGTGTCGGAATTTAACCTCCGGGCAACACCAGGAACAAAGGTACAGAATGGTCAAGTAGTGGCAGAACTGATAGATGACCAGTACCGAACCACCACTGGCGGATTGTTGAAGTTTGCGGAAGTGGAGGTACAGAAGAAGGGTAAGGCTAAGTTGGGATACGAAGTAGTCCAGGGCGGTACGCTGCTGTGGATACCGGAAGAAACCCACGAAGTTAACAAGGATATTTCTTTACTACTGGTGGAAGATGGCCAGTATGTGGAAGCGGGGACAGAAGTAGTCAAGGACATCTTTTGTCAAACTGGTGGGGTAGTAGAAGTTACCCAAAAGAACGATATTTTGCGAGAGGTGGTGATTAAACCTGGTGAACTACTAATGGTAGATGATCCAGAGGCCGCGATCGCTCATGATAATACCTTCTTGCAACCAGGGCAGGAACTACAGGGCATGATAGCCACAGAACTGCGTTATATCCAGTATGTAGAAACTCCAGAAGGTCCAGGGCTGCTGAGTCGTCCGGTGGTGGAATTTGCTGTGCCAACCCACCCAGATGTACCTGCAACTACTTCCGTAAGTCAGCACACAGGGCGCTCAATTCAACTGCGGGCAGTGCAAAGGATTCCTTATAAAGATTCAGAACGGGTTAAGTCTGTGGAGGGAGTTGAACTGCTGCGGACACAGATAGTATTGGAGATTGAACAGGAGACAGAAGGAGAACATGGGGCTTCTCCTTTGGCAGCGGATATAGAACTGATTACCGATGAGACCAATGCAGAAATTCAGCGGTTACAATTGGTGATTTTGGAGTCCTTAGTCGTGCGGCGCGATATTACAGCGGATGCAACCCAAGGAAGTACACAAACTAATCTGGAAGTTGCTGATGGTGACACCATTGATCCAGGATCTATAGTTGCCCGCACAAAAATATTGTGTAAGGAAGGTGGTGTTGTCCGCGGTGTGCAACAAGGTTCAGAAACGGTGCGCCGTTGTTTAGTGTTGCGACCTAACGATTTAATCACCGTCAATACCAATGTGCTTCCCAGTCTTAAAACAGGGGATTTAGTAGTAGAAGGCAGCACAATTGCTCCTGGTATTGTTGCGGCAGAATCTGGACAGGTGGTGTCAGTGGTCAGTGGTCAGTCGTCAGTGGTCAGTGGCAAAACAACGGACAATGGACAACTGACAACGGATAAATCATCACACACGATTACTCTTCGTATTGGTCGTCCTTACCGAGTCAGCCCTGGAGCGGTGCTACAAGTAGAAGATGGGGATTTAGTACAACGGGGTGACAACCTAGTGTTGTTGGTGTTTGAACGGGCAAAAACTGGGGACATTATCCAAGGTTTACCCCGGATTGAAGAACTCCTAGAAGCTCGTAAACCCAAGGAAGCTTGTATATTAGCCCGTCGTCCTGGTGAGGTGAAGGTAGTTTATGGCGATGGAGATGAAGTGACATCCATTACCCGCGAGGCATATTCTATCAAAATAGTCGAAGCCAACGGCACGGTAACAGACTATCCCCTCGGACCTGGGCAAAACCTGATTGTTCCTGACGGAGCGCATATAGTTGCTGGACAACCACTGACTGATGGCCCATCCAATCCCCACGAAATCTTAGAAATATTCTTCAGTTTAGGCTCGGAAGATGGGGTCTATGCCTGTGCGAGTCACGCTTTGCAGAAGGTACAAACCTTTTTGGTGAACGAAGTACAGATGGTGTACCAGTCCCAGGGAATTGAGATTTCTGATAAACACATCGAAGTTATTGTCCGGCAGATGACAAACAAGGTGCGGATTGATGACGGTGGGGATACGACGATGTTACCAGGTGAGTTGGTAGAATTACGGCAGGTGGAACAGGTGAATGAGGCGATGTCCATCACAGGCGGAGCTAGAGCGGAATACACCCCCATGCTGTTGGGTATTACCAAGGCATCTTTGAACACCGACAGTTTTATATCTGCGGCATCGTTCCAAGAAACAACTAGGGTATTAACTGAAGCTGCTATTGAAGGTAAGTCTGATTGGCTGCGCGGATTGAAGGAAAACGTAATTATTGGCCGATTAATTCCGGCCGGAACTGGTTACAACACCTATGAGGAAGTAGGGGTGATTGATGACTATGTAACAGATATGGGTAATGGTGTGCTGGATGAAGTTGATGACCCATTAGACATGGTGTTAGATGACCGCACAGCAAAACTCTATAATCTGGATGCACCAGGAATGGGAGAAGGTAGTTTTGGTAGCAAAATAGGAGAACGACTGATTTTAGATGATGATGATTTGATTGCTGATGAAATTAGCGACCTTGTTATCGAAGAAGATGATGATTTTGCCGAAGAAGAAGAAGATGATGATGATGATTTTGATGATGATGATGAATAAAATCTAGTCAAACAATTGACAATTGATAATTATTCATTATCAATTGTCAATTATCAAAAATCACTAAGCTTGATCTTAATTCCAGAATTAAGGGGAGGAACTTTTAGATACTCAACTGGCTCATAAATTCGACGGTTTGAGTTATTTGTATCGCCGCATTGTTTAAGGAAGGACTCTGGATTTTTAAGATAATCGAGAGGATTTATTTTTTTACATTCGAGATTACTGATATCAAAATATGATTCGGGATTTACTTTAGGTGAATTATTCCAATAGCTATTAATTGTGATGGGTTGTGTCATTAAACCCGCTGCTTGATTATGTTCAACTACGACGTTAGAAACTAGCTGCGGTTTAGCATTGACACTTTTATGGGAGAGGAACTCACATAAGCAAAAAGTCAAGATGAGAAAAGGTAATTTCATTTTATAGCAGTGAATATGTGTAGGAACGCGGATAGTTCCCGTGGTAGACATTTGCTGTAACCCAAGCATATCGGCTGCAAACATTGACACCTGAGAAGCAAGATTTTGTTTAATAAAGTAAGTCAAGTTACCATCACTGACAGCAAAACCCTGATTAATACATCCACCACTAATAGATAAATGCTGCTGACTTACAAATTTTTTGCCAGTAATTTGGGTAATTTGGCTAATATGCGTATCAATTTCAGTCCAAATCATAGTTTGTCAGTTATTAGTTGTCGGTTGTCAATAGTTCCTGTTTTTGCCACTGACCACTGACTAATTAGGTTTAATAACAACGACACCATAAGCATCTGGGGAAAGATAATCTTTTGCAGCTTGTATTAAATCAGTTGCTGTCTGTGCTTGAATATATTGGGGGTAATTAAAAGCTGGTTCTAAGTCACCAATTAATGACTGATAATAACCATACAACCCAGCGCGATCGCTTGGTGTTTCATTCCCAAATATAAACCGATTCGCTACACGTTGTTGGACACGAGCAATTTCTGATTCTTTGACAAATTCTGTTTGTAATGTGCGAAGATGTTGAGTGATGATTTCTTCCACAACCGCTAAATTCTCTACATCACATTTAGCAGAAATCGAAAACACACCTTGCAATAAATTATTCATATTACTCACAGAAATTGAAGATACCAATTCCCGTTCTTCCCGTAAATCCTGTACTAATCTCGATGTTCTCCCATGTCCTAAAATTCCTGCTAAAACATCAAGTGCATAAGTTTTATCTAATTCCATCAATCCAGGTACTCGCCAAATCATCACTAATCTTGCTTGTTGGAGAGTTTCATCAACAACTTCCCTGCGGACGATTTCTGTAAATGCAGGTTCAGGAATTACTGCTGTCTGTGTCAGTTTGTTGGTTGTTTGTTGATAATTTTTATTAAATTCTTCAGCGATAATTTCTACTAATTCTTCTACTGGTAAATTACCCACAGCGACTGCTGTAATTGACTGGGGTTGATACCAATGAGCATGAAAATCTCGCATTTGTTGCGGTTTAACTTGAGAAACAACTGCTTCAGGTCCGAGTACGGGACGACGATAGGGTAAGAAATCAAAAGCAGTTTCCATAACATGACGATAAATCCGTCGTCTGGGATTATCTTCAGAGCGTCTAATTTCTTCTAAAACTACTAAACGTTCTCTCTCGAAAGCATCATCAGGAATACTAGGATTGCAGACAACATCTATTTGCAAAGGCGCTAATTCTGCAAAATCTTTAGGGGCAGTTGTGATATAATAATGAGTATAATCTTGGCTAGTGGCAGCATTAGTTACAGCACCGCGCTCTTCAATGCGGCGTTCAAATTCACCACTAATTAGTTTCTGTGTCCCCTTAAAAATCATGTGTTCTAAAAAGTGAGCCATACCATTAATAGCATCTGACTCCATTGCTGAACCTGTTTTTACCCACAAGTTAAGATTTACCGCGTCTATTGGCATTTGTTCGGCGATAATAGTCAAACCGTTGGGTAGATGGTGCAGGGTAGGTGCGTTAATGCGTGGAAGTTTCAGCAGGGTTGATGTCATTGCTTGTGGTGAGTGAAGAGCTATGTTACTTTCTCTATATTACAACTTTCTTGATGGTGTAAACCTTGTCATCTATAAACTGCTAGTATTTAGTAGAATATTTTTCTGGTAGTATAAAACACTATAATTCGATTATTAACTCATATTAATTATTCATATTTATTCAATTATTATAAATCATCAATACGAGCAAATTTAGCATAACTAGGACTTCGTTTACCAACTTCTTTAATCATTTCTATCGCTTCGGAAATATGTAATGCATGAGCAAAATAAGGAAGAATATAGAAAAGAGCAAAAGCGGTATATTCTTTGCATGGATAAATTAATCACTTTTCTATACGTAATATCACAAGTCATTAAATAGTTTATACTCAGAGTCTAATTTTCTAGATGGTCTAGAAAAAGAATAGAAAAAGAGCGATCGCTCTATTAATCAATGTTATGATTCATAAAGATAAATGTATTCTTTTAATCAATTAACTCATCAAGAATTTCAGGTTTTAATCAAGTAAAAATAGAGTGAGATCATCAATGGAAAGCTGATAATACCACAGTAAAAGCTGAAGCGATGTGGAGGGCGTAAATAGCTAATACTTTCTAATATATAGCCTGGAAGTTCAGCTAGGGGGGTTTCCATTGACATATCGGTGTGACTACCAATAAAGAATTTGAGTGGTAGTACAAGAATTAGGTTAAAGATAAAGCGAACAATAGATGTTATTGCTATGGTAAGAGTATAGCCTATACCATCGCTGGGAGTGAGTTCAAATTGGCTATTATAGTTAGTGTGATTATCACCAATTCCTATTCCTCCTAGTGCCAGTCTGGACATAACAGAAGCAATGGCAAAAAAGATATAAGCCATGATTGGGATGATTAGTATGACTACACCTACACATATTATCAAGATAAGATAACAGAAAATCCAGATAATATATGCTAACCAGCCAAACCAAGATATGAAGCCTAGAATAATGTCTTTAAGCTGGGAAACTTTCATAAATTTAATCCTGCATCTTAACAGATATTGCTGGTAATGTTAAGTTGATAAACTTTTACTTTGCATAACAATGGTGGGCAGAATGCCCGCATCAAAAGAGTTTTGTTTTTCAGCAATATGCAAGTTAAAGGTTCAACAGCTTCGGCTATTGACAAAACTAATTGCTAAAATCGAGAACTCTTGATTTTGAGTAAAAGCTAAGTTTCAACTCCTATTTTCCTGTCAACTCTCTCACTCGCTTTTGAATCAAACTGTGTTTTTCTACCCCTTCAAAAGCATAACGATTGTAACCATTGCTAGTAATTAAATCTTCTAAATAGCGAACCGTTCTTGAGAAGATGGGTGAGTAGAAGCATAACTTTGACCACTAGAACCATAGCGTTCCTGTAGAGTTTGCATAAAGCCATGCAAACCATCAGCAGCATAACCATAACTAGCTATAGCGCGAGAACCAATAATATCAGATTGGCGTTCATTACCACGACTATAATCTCTACTTACCAAAGTAGTAAAAAAGTTTCCAAAGGGAATAACTGCCTTTAAATTAGCTAGTAAGCTATCATTAGCAATACGTTGATAGCCATGAGACAGAACCGCATGGCCAACTTCATGACCAATTAAACCTGCTAATTCCGCTTCAGAGTTGGTATTAAGAATAGAACCAGTGTTGATAAATACTTTACCTCCTGGTAAAGCAAAGGCATTGAGAGAATCATCTTGGACGACATAAAACTCATAATTAAATTCACTTCGTCCCATCAACTTAGCAATATCCTGACCAATGGTATTGATATAACTTTGAACTATTTCATCTTCTACCAAGGGTAATTTCTGTTTATATCCATTGGCAAATTGCGCTCCCATTGCTGATTCACCTTTCAGCATCAATTGGGCAAGTTGTACAGATTGAAAAGCACTAGATTTAAAATCTCCTGTCAAGAAGCCACCAAGACCACCCAAAATTGTTGTAGTAATAATTTGATTATTCAGATCACCACGAAACCGCCCAAAATTTTTGTCAGCAATATTTACAAATTCCGCCTTTTCTGAATGCTTGGAATTAACAATAGCAAACTGACGAGCAGCAATAGAAGCTTCTAACCACTGTTCATCAGCTTCTAAAGTTTTAATTCTTGCCTTAGCCACATCTGGATTATAGGGAAATAAACTAGAGGCTCTTTCTAAAACTTCTCTTGCTTCTTTTGGCTTATCATATTTTTCCAATGCTTGCGCTAGTAAGATATGACCAGGTACAAATTCAGGATTTTTTTCGCTTAACAATTGTAGTGATACGAATATTTTACTTTTTAACCCCTGCTGCAAACCTGCTTGTGCATTGCGCCAACTCACTTTACCCCCAGGTGACAATTGTTCTGGATCTGTTATGGGTTCTAGGAAATTGCTATTTTTGCTATCTTTCGCAAAAGGTTTTTTAACTTGACGATAAAGTTTTTCTGATTCTGTTCTTTTTCCCTGTTGGTAGAGTCTATCAGCTTTAACTAAAGTTTCAAATTCTTTCTGGGAGTATTGGCTAGATTTGTTAGTATTGGCACTGATCAGATAATCTTTGAAATCATTTTCAGGAAGTTCATCTAAATTATCTTCAACTACCCTCAAATTATACTTACCTTGTTTTTGAGGTTGATAGCTATTGACAACTACACGATAAGTATTTTGTTTGGGTAAGGTAACATGAAGAAATGAATTAGAACTATCTTCTCCCTGGTCGTCATTTTCAGCCAATTTGTTACCTTCGGCATCAAGCAGCATCACATAGGTGTCAAAATCTTGACTTTCTAAGTAAATTTTGATTGATTGATTTTTAGAACCAGAAAACTTGTATTGATCATACAAACTGCTATCATCAGTAATTACTGAATCACCGGGTTTGAGGTTTCCTTGTTTTTGTAGTAAGGAGGCTAAAATCGGTGATTTAGATTTAGTGAAATTTGTAGTATCTTCAGCTTTATTCCCTATTTTTTTACTTTGAAACAGTTTGTGATGTTGAAAGATTGGTGACTTATGGATATTTTGTGATTTAGTTGTGGGAGTAGCTGTAGCTGCTACCGATGGCGATATGGATAGGATTAGGTTGGGTAGTAGTAAGCTGGTGCTGGTGAATAGAATACAGCCGAATAGAGTAAGAAGGGAATTGCGTAAGAGTTTCATTAGTTATCCTCGTAAAAAAATCTTCAAAAAATGAGAACAAAAAAAGGGTATCAGCCAATGATATATTTCATTTGATTGAATTCATAATATATGTAAAATCTTCTTGGTTAATGATTTTCTTTTGTCTGAATTTTTTTATAACTGCTTGGAAAGTCTCTAAACGTAAATCCTTAGCAACTAGAGGGACAATTTCTTGTGCTAATTTTCTTGCTGTGGAAGACATTTCAGAATCATCTATTCTTTGCCAACCTGGGATAACTGCATTTCTTATAAGTGCTTCATGTTCTTGAATAATTTCTTGAATTTTGCATATCATTTTTTCGCAAATATTTCCTTGTGAATTTTGCTGAATTACTGTAGTCAGTTGAGATTTAATGTATTGTTGAAAAGCTGGACTTAAATGATCTCTTTCATGAGCATAACCGGCTCCTAAAGCACCACAATCATTTTCAAATATTAATGCCAGAATTAAATTTCTTAATCTGCCCCAATAAGAAATTTTTGGTATTAATTGAGGAATTACTACACAAGCTTTTCCACTATAAGATTTTTGCCAGTAATCCCAGCGATTCTTAATATCATTAGCAGCAAAATACAAGTTATATCTAACAAAATCTCCAGCCCAACCTCCTATTTCTTCTCTATTGTTATATGATATGTCTGCAAGATTATACATTTGATGTGCAAATCCTACCAATTCAATTTTCTTGCTTTTAGTTTCTTGGTAGTATTTCTGAAGTGTAGTGTTTATAAATGACCATTCTTTTTCCCTTTGTACTACTTCCGACTGATTCAAATTCTCTTTTTTGTTATCACAGATAAACTCTGACTGACAAGATATAACATACCACCATCTGGTATTTACATCGTCATTTCCGATTAACTTCACACCCACATACTCTGCATTAGTTGGTAAATCAAAAGTTTGATTACCTTGACCAGATTTAGGACCAACTCCAAAGATTTGTTTACCATCAAAATATAATTCTATTCTGTCGGGAATTTCAAAAAATTCAAATTTTAGGTTGACCTTTCTATTTGCACCTTTAGCAACTTGAAATAAATCAGTTCTAATTTCACTACCTCCACTTACACGCTGTTCTTCACACTGTACAGGAGGTCTACAATTTACCTCTTGTAACATAGGGTTTTTGGTACTAATATTACTTTTGATTGCTCCAGAACCAAAAGATATTGCCCAACCAATAGATTTAGTAATTGGGTAATTACTTGTAGTTAATTTGTTTCCCCATTGACCTAGATTATCTGATATCCCATTAAGTGATGAACTCACCGCAGCTTGACAAGCTGATTCTGAATTTTTAGCTAATAAATTAGTATTTTTATTAGTTGTATTATCTTCTATATTTTTGTTCATTTTATCTCTTTCTTGGCTAACAAATATATTTTTATCAATAAAATCATTTTGGGAAATTTGCACTGTTTCTAATGTTTGACCTTGGGGAGATTTGATTATAGCTTGTCCTGCGGAAAAGTTCGCTGTTGTCCCGTCTGATAAAGTTATTTTAGATAAAGAATTATTAGCAAAGGTAATTTTAAATCTATTCAGTACAGATTTTATTTGTTCTGGATTAACAATTAAACTATCTGTGCTAGTTAAACTGCTAAAATCAATAGCTGATACTTTCTTATATTCAACTTCAAATAGCTGAAAGCTCCTAGAACCTGGAACATTAAAAGTATATAACTGTTCTGCTCCTGTAGATGGAGATACTAGAAGAATTTCCTGTTTACCTGAACTATAAGGTATTTGACTACTGATGCGGAAATCTTTAGGTAAAGCATTTTGAAGATATAAGTTAGTTTCTGCTGGTCTAATAATGGGAGGTATGGCAATTTGTGAGGGTAATTTATGCTGAAAATCATCCTCTTTTTTTGTGGGTAAATCTTGATTAAATGTCAAAATTTTATTACTACTAATATCAGTTGCATTAATATTTGAAATAGCAGCTTCAACTCGACCATCATTGAAATTGATGTAACAAGCTGCGGAGTTGGAATTTAGCAAAATACAGAGAGAAATGGGGATAATTTTTTTAATCCAATTTTCTCCTAAGATAGCTATAAAGCTGATGATAGCAATGAAAAATAAACGCCACTTACGCATGATTTACCTTTGGGGATGATTTTGTGATTAAACTGTCATTGTTGAGCATTTGAATAATATTAAAATTTGTATTGATAGTCACCAACAGAATGTTTCTCCCCATTTTAAAGCTCTATTTGTATTAGGATCATCTACGTAATCAGCGAATATTTTAACTTGGCCATCTCGCATTAATCCAAAAGTGTTAGCACAAGTTGGATGTAATGTACTGCTAAAACTAACTGCACCTACTGAATTACATTTAGAGATGATATCTTGACTAATATTTTTCATTAATTGTGTTGAGTTTTCAACTTTTTTGATACCAGTTTCTACAGTACGACCTTTACGTTTAGGTCCAGTGAGATAAAAGATATATTCTCTAGATCGTCCTTGTGGAAAATTGGAGTAAAACTCGTTGAGATTCTTTGTATAAGTATTCTCAATTAAGACATTAGGACTTTTCTGTAAACGACTTTTAGCATTAGCAACTGCCTTTTTACACTCTACATTTGAATCCTGTGCTTTTACCGTTGTTGGTAAGGTGGTGATATTGACTAAGGCAAATAATAAAATTGCTGTTACACTACTAAGACTTCTGATCATAGTTTCCAATTCCTTGATTTTGTAATAGTGATTGTTTGCCTTGTTTATTCAATTATTTAAAATCTATTTGTTAGATTTTTTGATTTGGATGTATGATAATTAACTGCTGAGGAAAAATTGAAATTATCTCTATCTGTTAATTTATAATACGATTAGGGCATCGTTGCCAGGAGACTTTTTCTTTTTCATCGTCTCCAATAACTATGTATAGTGTGCCTGATAATGTTTTTCGATTTAAACTTGAAATTTTCAGTAAATCTTCAAAAGTATTATTATCAGGGGTAGTATGGGTAATAGTTACAGAATTACTATTTTTACGAGTATAATTACCATCAAAAAACAACTTAAATTTACCATTTTCTTGAAAAAATGACTGATACTTTCCATCTTTAGTAAATACATAACGGCTAAAATTGCATTTTCCTTTTTCACTCCATTCTCCTACTATTAATGAAAAATCAATATTCGGTAATTTTTGTGCATTAACAGTAGTTGAAAATGTCATTATATTAACCAAATAAATGACAAAAAATATCGTTAATTGGCTAAAATTTATTTGCATCTCGTTCACTTCCTTTATTATCTAAAATTGTCCTTGAAGCATTCTACCTTTGATTTTACGGACATACTTACCCTTAGTATTTATACATTCCTGCATTCTCTTATTTTGCTCTGGAGTAGTACGAGAATCAGATTTATTTCCTGCTACTAATCCCCAACCTGCACTATTATCGCCAAATGCTGCTATAAAAGTGGCATATTGGCTTGCAAATTCATACTCTGGTAATTCTCTAACATTCATTATTTTGATTTGCTCATTATTTGCATCAATGTAAAGTGTACCTCCTCGATTTGACACGCTACTAATTATAATTTCTTCTCTTCCTCTAACATTATTAGGTGATCCATCAACTATTTTTATGCAAATTTTTCCACTACGATTTAAAATCTCTCTCCAAGAATTATTAAACATAGTTCCTTGGGTATAATAAGCACCTGAAGGAAGTTTAGATCCTGATTTTGGTGATGCAAATGCTAAAGGTGATATTAATGTAATTAATGCAGTTGTTATTGTGAAATTGATAAACAAGTTTTTCATTTTTTCTCCAATAAATCGTTGTTAGCTATTATCTGTTATTTAAAGGCAAACGACGTATCCCCAATGCAATTTTGTTCTTGCTCTTAGATCATCCATATCGAGACATTTAAAAAGTCCAACATCGTTATTTTCTAATAAGCCGTAACTTTCAACATGATCCGTTTCATACTCATTAAATTCAACCATGCTAATCGATGGACATTTATTGATAATATCTTTGGCAATTGTAGTTAAGAATTTCTCAGAACTTAAGATAGATCCTGTTGCCGCACCAGTTAATCCAAATATATGGGAAAATGGACGATTTTTAGGATAGCTTCTGTAAGATTTAGAAATATCATATTTAATTGTCTTAACAATTTTGACTTTTCTGTTTTTCTGAATTTGGTTTTTAGCGGCTTGTAAAGCTGCATTACATTCAACAGAAAATTTTCTGTTTTGTGCTTGTGCTGATGATGAAAACAACAACATAATCTCGGCAATAATCAACCCAGTAGTAATGATTTGACGCACCTGCATATACTTATTATTTTATTTACTATTTGGATAGATGGAAAAGATTGTGAGAGCGATTGCGGTTATCTGTTATCAAAACAAAACATCGAAGTAAAAGACAGATGTTAGTAATATTGAAGTTCCGCATAATTTATTTAGTTATCTTTTAATTACAGAATGATTCTCCCCATTTGAGTTGTCGTCCAGATGAAACATCTACATCTTGAAATTCATTGACTGTGCCATCAGGCATTAATCCAAAAATCCTTCCGCAACCAGGAGATAAAACATTGCCAAAAGAAACTGAACTGACTGAATTACATTTGTTGATAATTTCTTGGCTAATAAATTTAAGAAATTGGGGTGAATTCTCAACTTTTTTAATACCAACTTCTATCATCCGTCCATTATGTTTTGATCCTGTTAAATAAAAGATATATTCAATAGGTCGCCCTTGTGGGAAATCGGAATAATTCTCCTTATTATTCCTCGTCCAAACCTGCTCAACTAAGACATTAGGAACTTTCTGTAAACGATTTTTAGCATTAGCGATCGCATTTCTACAATGTACCTCTGAATCCTGTGCTTTGACAGTTGTAGATAATGCCATTATATTTACTAAACCAAATACCAAAATTGCTGTTAATTGGCTAAATTTTCTTTGCATATTGTTAAACTCATTTACTTTTTAGTTAAGTAAACCTCTATTTATTAATCCCAAATCAATAGCACTAGATATCCGCAATAAGTTGATTTAACTCATTGATCATTTTTTTTGCATCCTCAGCTTCCCAAGGAAGATAAGAATAGAGAACTAATCCACCGCTCCCAGAGCCAACACCAATTGAAGTTCGGAATGCTCCAATGATAGTAGATGCTCCGAATAAAATAAGGAAAATTCCAATTGACCTAATAGCAGAAAGACCAATTAACAACAGTACAACGCCACCCAGAAGCGACATAAACTTCAACTCTGTTTTGGTTTTAACTCCTCCTATATTTCTTAAAGGATAGGTAACTGTGTCATTACCTGTAGGGATAAATAGGAAAACATTTGGCGCATTGACAATTAGCCTTTTATTAGTCAGCCAAAAATGCGATTTTAGGAAAAAAAGTAGTAGTGAATAACTGAATTCATATTCTTTCTGAACAGTCTCATCTTGCCCTAAAGCTGTATCTAGTTGCATTTTAAACTCCTTTAAATCTTAGAGCAATGAGGTATCACTTTTATCCATGCACATCATACTAAGTAATTTCTGATTTTTTCCAACTGTGCAGAAATACTCACAACTGTGTATAATACGGATGAACCGACAGAATACACACGATAAAATCATTACCCAGACAGTACCGTGAATATTGATAAGTTCCATACAGCACTTGATGAACTAACCCGCCAACAGCGACGAGTGTTAGATAAATTTTTATGTGGTGAAAAAGACCAACAAATTGCTGAATCTCTTAATATCAGTAGAACAACAGTTCGCAAACATATTGAATCTATATGTAAAGCTTTTGGGTTAAAAAATTTGGATGGAGAGCGTCTTTCTAAACGCACAGAACTGATCAGCTTATTTCATAAATACAAACCAGAATTAATTACCCAAAATATTCCCGTTACCACTCAACCAGAAACATCAAATCTACCAACCCTAATCAATGAATTTGTAGCTTATGATAGTGGATGGACAGGAAGAGATAATTTAATTACTAGTCTCACTCAAAAATTACAAAGTAATTGTCGTTTACTTCTCTTAGTTGGACTAACAGGAATCGGTAAAACAGCATTAGCAGAACGGTTAAGTATTGATTTAAGTAGCAAATTTGATCATGATCCAGAAAAATTGTGTCGCAAAAATTTTGATGATAAAAATACACCTTCAGACTTTATAACTGTTGCAGTAAAATGGTTAGAAAATGCAGGAGAAAAGGTTTTACCAGAAGAAAAAAAACAACCACAGTCTTTACTCTTGCGGTTAGTTACATATTTTTGTGATCATCCAAATTTAGTCTTAATTGACTCTTTAGAATTGGTGCTAATGGGAGATGACAACACTGGATGGAGTGATTTTATTGATGAATTGTGGCGTCAATTTTTTGCTAGTTTATTATCAGCAGAAACTTGTCAAAGTCGTTTTATTATTACTTCTCAAGAATTACCCAACCAACTAGATCAAGCAGCATCACGTTATCCAAATTTCTCATATTTTCAGCGAGTTGATGGACTCTCAGAAATAGAACAATTTAATTTATTTAATAAAGTTGGTTTAGGTGACAATTTACCCTCTGTAGACATGAAATTGCTATTAAGAATAGGTAAAGCATACAAAGGACATCCTTTAGCATTAAGAACCATTGCGGGAGAAATTATTAATGATTTTGCTTCCCAAGTTTCCGCTTATTGGCAACAATATGGCCACGAAATTGAAGAAGTAGAAAAAGCCTTAGCAGAAGCTAGTCAAGGTATTATAGAATCAAAAGAAGATCAATGGAAATTAGATCGATATTCTATCGAGTTACGCAGAAAAGTCCAAAGTAGACTAGAGCAAACATTCAAAAGATTATCAGATCATGCCCATCACGCCTATATTTTACTTTGCACAGCTTCAGTATATCGTGTTCCAGTAAAAAGAAGTTGGTGGTTAAAACATTTAGAGTATAGAGGATATACAAATGAACAGCAAGAATTTGCACTACAAAATTTAAAAGATCGTTATTTAGCAGAAATTTCATTTGATACAAATAATGAAATGATGCTCATAGGAATGCACAATTTAGTTAGAAGTCTTGCTATAGCTCATCATGAAAAGTTATTAAAAACATCTTAACAGCAAATTATTAACACCAAAGGAATAAAAAGGGCATAATATGGAAATTTCTTTACTACCAGGATCTATCGTACTGGAAAATATAGGCATTCAACCATCCAATCTTTTACAACAAGTTTCCTCACAACAATTAGATCATTATATAGCTGTAATTAACTGGTTAACAGATTACCAAACTAATATTAATGCTAGTCATCGGCAAAAATTAGAAGGTTATTTACAAGCACTTTTTCATCTTTGTGATGCTCACGCTTGGAAACCAGCTAGTGATATTTTATCTATGTCTTTAACTCCTCCCAGTCCACAACAATTTCATCAACAATTGGGTATTTGGGGATGTTATTCTGAACTTATTCAATTATATAAAAATCTTCTGAGCAATTTAGATCCTGCGACTGAATTAGCCTATTTATGTGGTTTAGGCAATGTTTACTACAGTATTAGCAAATATTCTGAGTGTTTTCAATGTTATCAAAAAGGATTAGAAATAGCTATAGAACTAGATGATAAATATAATCAAGCACAACTTTTAAATAATTTAGGTAATGTATATTTAATGCAAGGCAATTATGATACTGCCATTGATTTTTATAAACAAGATTTAATTATTGCAGATCAACTTAAAAATCATCATTTGCAAAACATTTTAAATACTAGATTAGGTTTAGCTTATATATATTTAGGACAATATCCTCAAGCTCTGGAATGCTATCAGAATGAATTAATAAATGTGAGAGAAATTGGTAATCCTGAACAAGAATCTATAGTATTAACAAGTTTAGGACTAGTTTGTATTTGTATAGAGGATTATATTCAAGCACTAGATTATAATAAACAGGGTTTAGAAGTTGCCCAAAAAATTGGTTATAGAACTCAAGAAGCTTGGGGAACTTGTAATGTTGGCAAAACTTTAATGCGGATGAATCGGTATCAAGAAGCAGAGCAACATTTACAATTAGCTTTAAGTATTTTCAGAGAAATGGAATGTCGTCGAGCGGAATCTGAGGTACTAGAAGCTCTATCAGAATTATATCAAAACATGAATCTTGATAATTTATCTTCTCAGTGCTATGAACAAGCTTTAGCAATTACGCAAGAATTAGGAGTTACTATTATCAATCCTACCAGTAGAAAATTATAACAAAAGCTGTACTGGAAAAAACAAAGCCCCCTCTAAATAAATAGAGGAGGCATTGTTGTTAAATAATAAA
>JBAXRM010000042.1:0-27487 GCA_037131225.1 Nostocales cyanobacterium ELA583
GATGAAGTGAAAATAATTCCCTAATCTCCAGTGGAGGAGAGGCTTTGCGTCTGTCCAGTTCGTGAAAAAAATGAATATTCCAAAAATTTTCGCCTAGATGGTGCAAATTTGGAAAAATGGTGATACTATTAGTAATTGTGGGCGCGGCGACATAGCCAAGTGGTAAGGCAAGGGTCTGCAAAACCTTCACCCCCGGTTCAAATCCGGGTGTCGCCTTTAAGAAAAAACAGCTAAAATCAATCATTTCAAGGTTTTAGGGAATAAAGTATGGGACGGGTTTAATACTCGTCCCTGGTTTTTGATTGGTTCAAATTTCTTTGTCTGAATCAGGATGTCCAGGATTTTAGCATTTACAGGATTTTTCTGGAAAATATGTGGGATTTTAGCGCGTGGTGTTAATTGAGTAATGGCAGAGCGATCGCCAAAAATATAATAAAGTGAATTATCCTGTCAATCCTTTAATCGGTGTAAATCCTGATTCAGATCGTGAAATACTATCAACAAACTTCTAACGCTTTTCCTGTTCAATATCTCCAGGACTTGTGGGGAGAAATCCAAGCTTGTCCATATTTTGCTATCAATAACCTGAACCGAGATTTTATTAATACTAAAGGCTTTTCTGTAGTATTCCAGCGTCAGGGTTTAGCGGAAGTTTGCCAAAAATTCCCCTATTTTAAACCTTATTTAGATAAGGCACTTTTATCTAATTGTAATGCTTTTTATTTGAATCCTCTACTACTCAAGGCAGGTTCTCGCGTTGACCCGCATATTGATCGATCTTTGCGTTCCTATTGTAAAACCGTTGAACCACCTACATCTGTAAGCGTTCTCTATGTGCGTGTCCCAGAGGATATGGAGGGGGGTGAATTGGTGCTAAAATTGCAAAAACGCCAAGTTGGACAAATTAAACCGCAAACTAATTCTTTAATTTACTTTCAGGGTGATTTAACTCATTCTGTGAATGCAGTAACAACTGTGGGAAATCGGTTAAGTCTTGTGTGTGAACAGTATTGTTTGAGTGAAGATGAACTTGAGGAAATACCACAGTTTACATTAGAGTCTAGGGCTAATCAAGGGAATGGGAAAAAGCAAAGGAAGTAAGCTGAAATGTCAAGAAACTTATACATTGTTTAAATTATGAAAATTATTTCACTGAGAATTAAGAATAATTTGTTAGGTTGGGATTTTGATGAAGTTGATTTTTCATCAAATTTAACTCTTTTGGTAGGTGTTTCTGGTGCAGGTAAAACCCAAATCTTGCGAGCAATTCTTGCTTTAAAAAGCATTGTAGATGGAAAAGCAATAAATGGTTTGGAATGGAAAATAAATTTTTATACTGTAAATAATACTGAGTTTATTTGGGAAGGTAGTTTTGATACTATTGAAACGGATGAATCAACTTTTTATGAAGGCGAAAATGAAGATATCTTTTATGAAGATGAAGATGAAAAACCATCATTATTGTATGAAAAATTGACTTCACAAAATGATGTGATAATTGAAAGAAGTCCAGAAAAAATAAAATTTAAAAATATAGAAATGCCCAAGCTTTCTTCATATCAATCAATAATATATACATTGAGAGAAGAAAGTATAATCAAAGAAGCTTATGATGCTTTAAATAAAATAGAATATCGTGATCAGACAAGAAACGGACTAAACGTATATAGAATATCCGATAAACCATTGCATTTTCTTACAAGTAAATATAAAACTTTAGAGAGTATAATCAATAGTGATGAAAATATCCATGCAAAATTATATTTTGTACATGAAAATAAGCTGAATATTTTCAATAAAATTAAGTCAAAATTTATTGAAATTTTTCAACAAGTAGAAGATATAAAAATTAAGCTTCTTCATACACATCATACATCAACTGGTCGCCTTTTTATTCCTTTTATTTTCATAAAAGAGAACTCTGTACCTCAATGGATTAGAGATGATAAGATGTCTTCGGGTATGTTACGGACACTTATTCATATTAGTGAAATATATCTTTCAACTCCGGGAACTGTAATATTAATTGATGAATTTGAGAATAGTTTAGGAATAAATTGTATTGATATATTAACTGATGATCTAATTCACGAAAATAAGACATTACAATTTATTGCTACCAGTCATCATCCTTATATTATCAATAATATTCCCTATGAGTATTGGAAAATAGTTACTCGAAAAGGTGGACATATTAATATTCGTAATGCGTCAGATTACAGTTTAGGTAAATCTAAACAAGAAGCATTTCTGCAATTAACCAAAATTCTTGAAAAACAATCATAAATATGAATTTCTATTTTGTATTTGAGGGGAAAACAGAAGCGATTGTTTATAGAAAATGGTTATCCTTCCTACTTCCACACTTAACTGAAGTGGATAGTTTTGATGCTGTAAGTCAGAATAACTACTATTACGAAAGTGATATGGGTGTTCCCGATTGTTATAGAGTGACTGCTAATGCTATTCAAGACATTAACGAAGTAAGAAAATATGATTACTTAGTGCTATTCACAGACGCAGATAGGATGACGATTTCCGAGAAAAAAGCAGAAGCATTAGAGAAAATTAAACTCAATTTACAAACTAAACCTTTTCAGGCTTTACCAGCAAATTGTCAATTGAAAATTATCGTTCAAAAAGTTTGTCTTGAAACGTGGTTTTTAGGAAATAGAAATTTCTTTGTCAGAAATCCACAAAACAATGAACTCTTAAAACAATATATCAAATATTTTGATGTCAGTCAAAGTAATCCCGAAGATTTATCTAGTGAATTTGTGCAAAATGAAGAAAATACAAAAGAGATTTTTGGATATAAAACAAAAGCTTTATTTCATGAAGGCTATCTGAGAGAGATTTTCAAAGAACGTAATTTATCCTATAGTAAATCTAGACCCAAAGAAGTGCAAGAGGAATTTTATCTTAAACAATTAAGAGCTAGAATTGAATCAAATTTAGAACACTTACATAGTTTTCAAGAGTTCATAGAATTTTGCTCAAAAATAGATGTCTAAGAAAATACATAAATTATAACCATAAACTACCATTTCAAAATGCAGTGCGGTTGGAAGTTTCAGGTATTCGTAAAGGTGACGACAGCCGAATAAAAGCTAGAATTAAACAGAAGCTTGAACAAGTCAGCCCCACAGATGGTACACTTCCAGCTTATATCGTAGTAGTTGAATTTAGTAATCCTTTAGCGTTCATAGTAAAAAAATGAGTCAGATTCAAGAGTTACATCAACAAGCTATGGATTTAGCCGAAATGGCACAAGTTGCTAAACTTAGAAGTAACTTAGATTTAGCTTCTCAATTATCTCGACAAGCATTTGAAAAAGAAAGATTAGCAGCAGAATTAATCACAAATGATTTTGCAGCAGAACCAACTCGTTCAATATTATATCGTAGTGCTGCAACCTTAGCAATTGACTGTGGGGAAATTCACAGTGCAGAACATTTAATTGCAGTTGCTTTATCAGGAAATCCGCCAATTGAAATTGCGGAAGAACTCAAAGATTTATTTGTGCAAATCAACATTCATAAATATTTTGCTCGTCGAGGTATTGTATTTGATGAAGCTAAACTTCAGATTTTTAGCTAGGAATTAGCAATTATTAAACAATAGCAATAGTCTGAATAAATTCAGTTATTAGTTAATATCCCCCGATCATAAACCGGGGGTTAAACATTTACCCAACAGAAATTATCTGTGGTTGAGTTGCTACCTTTTCCATAGCTGTGAAAACTGCTTGTCTAGCCCATTTATCCGCTGCTAAAATGTCATCTAAAGAGGGATTTTGTTTGTGATCATTTTGATGTAAATCACACACAAATTCAATACACTTAGGAATATCCAAAAAGTGAATTTTCTCATCCAAAAATAACGCCACAACTTGTTCATTTGCAGCATTTAAAACCGCCGGCATAGAACCACCAGCCCTACCAGCCGCATAAGCTAAACGCATACAAGGATACTTTTGATGATCTGGTTCACGGAAAGTTAAATCACTAGATTTTACTAAATTCAATCTTTCCCAATTAGTGTAAATTCGCTCCGGCCAAGATAAAGCATACAGCAAAGGTAAACGCATATCTGGCCAACCCAGTTGAGCTAAAACTGAAGTATCTTGTAATTCTATTAAAGAGTGAATAATACTTTGAGGATGAATCACAATTTCGATGTTATCGTAATCTACCCCAAATAAATAATGAGCCTCAATTACTTCCAAACCTTTATTCATTAAAGTTGCAGAATCAACAGTGATTTTTCGCCCCATTGACCAGTTAGGATGTTTAAGAGCATCAGCAACTTTTACTGTTGCTAATTTTTCCACAGGCCAATCTCGAAAAGCACCACCGGAAGCTGTCAGTAATATCTTTCTTAAACCATCTTTAGGAACACCTTGGAGACATTGAAAAATAGCGGAATGTTCGGAATCTGCTGGTAATAGCTTCACTCCGTGTTTTTCCACCAAAGGTAACACCACAGGAGCGCCCGCAATCAAAGTTTCTTTATTTGCTAAAGCAATATCTTTACCCGCTTCAATAGCTGCAATTGTTGGCAATAATCCTGCACAACCAACAATACCAGTAACAACGGTTTGAGCATCGCCATACCGTGCAACTTCTATCACTCCTGCTTCCCCAGCCAGTAAAATAGGTTGAGGATTTAAATCTTTGATGGCTTCTTTGAGTTCTGGTAATTTATCAGCGGCAGAAATGGCGGCAATTTGGGGACGAAACTGGCGAATTTGCGCCGCGAATAGCTCCACATTTCGTCCAGCAGCTAATCCAACGATGCAGAATTTATCGGGGTGTTCAGAGACGATATCTAAGGTTTGCGTACCAATTGAGCCAGTAGAACCGAGGAGAGTAATAGCTTTCACAATTTTTTAAGAATTAACAGGTAATTTTAAATATAAATGGCTGGGGACTCATTTATAAGAGCGATCGCTAGAATCAATTATACTCAAAACGGCTAGAACTTGGACTTTTTTATAATATAACTAACAGGCTAAAAGCCTCTCCCCGCAACGGGGAGAGGCTTACAAGAGGGGTTCCATATTTGGTTAAATTATAACCCAAATCAAACTTTTTGCTATTTTTGGCACAAATGCGTAATATTACTCAAAATTGACACTCTCAGCGTCTTTAGACGCTGAGATTCTTTAATCAATGAGCCAACTTACAATTGCTGGATTACTCCAACAAAAACAGAGGTCGATTCTCCTAAAGCGTTAATGACCGTATCCCTACCGTACTCGTTTTTTGCATTTCATTTTTCACCAAATTTAGCTTTCCTAAACAGCAATACCGTTAGGTATGACTACGCACTTAACCAAATAAGTTAAGTTTTTACGTTGTTTAGTTATACTTAAATTCTAGAATTACTTGTATTTTATCACATCTACTGTTATCAGTCAATGAGTTAGGCTAAATATTTATCGCCCGTGTCGCTTATATCTCAGCACGCTTTGTGACTGAGCTTTACGCTTACTGGGTAATACTGTAACATTGTCATGACCTCAGAGTTAGAAAAATAAAAGCCTATGGTAAAAGTGCAAATGGCGATCGCTTCCCTCCGAGACGCTGTAATTACCTTGCTGCCAAAGCGGTCTAATTTCCCCCCCTGTATCGCCAAATTTATCTGGACAAGGGATTTTCTCTTTCCTGCATCTATGTGGCTTTTGAGTCGCTTATGGATAGGGTTTGCGATGTTGTTGATTGCTCCCCACCTACCAGCTTTACAAGATGGCATTACGCCCCATGTTGGCTGGGGGATTTTTGATGCTTGGGATAGTGTCCATTATCGAGCGATCGCAACTGAAGGATATGAATTTATTAATGATGGTAAACAGCATAATTTAGCATTTTTCCCCCTGTTTCCTGTCTGCATTTTTATCTTCATGAAATTAGGTTTTTCCTTTGAAATAGCTGGATTAATTATCAATAATTTGGCATTTTTAGGAACACTTTATTTCTTATATGCTTGGGTAAAAAAACAATGTGGAATCAGCGCAGCCCATTGGACAATTGCTGTCATGGCTTACTGTCCCATGTCCTTATTTACAGGAGTAATTTACACCGAAGGTTTGTACTTATTATTGAGTACAATGGCTTTACGCGCCTTTGACCGAAAACAATATGTTTACACCGCAATTTGTGGAGCAATGGCAACAGCAACACGCCCCACAGGCATGGTATTAATTCCCGCATTTTTTATCGCCGCTTGGCAACAACGTAAAAGCCCAACTGCCTACATTGCCGCTTTGTTATCTGCCACAGGTTTGTTAATATTTAGTGGATATTGTGCGCTGAATTTTAATGACTTTTTAGCCTTTATTGCTGCACAAAAAGGATGGCGGCCTTCCTTGGGTTTTGATTGGGAAGGGTGGTTAAATATGTTCATGCAAATTCCCTTTGGCAACAATTGGTATTATGGTTGGGTAGATAATGATCAAGGTGGCATTAAAGACCTATGGTATCCCCTATTTTTTAGCTTAATTGTTATTGGTTTTTCATGTTTATTGTATTGGCGTAAATATTTCAATTCTCTGGTATTCTATGCTGGTTACGCTATCGTGGTATTATCATTAATAATTGCTAATCAAGACTTAATAAATAACTTGCTTAACGTATCTATGATATTAGGTAGTAGCTACCTTTTATGGTACTTCCGTCAGCAACTAACTCCAGTGATGATAGTGTATGGTTTTTGTGGTATTGGTTTACTTTTAGCCTCTGGTGGCACAATTTCTTTAAGTCGTCTTGCTTATGGAATTGTTCCTTTGAACATAGCTATAGGTATGTGGTTATCTCGCTATCCCCGTCAAGCTTATTTAGTTCTGGGTTTGTTTATCACCTTACTTAGTAAATTAGCCATAGGTTTTGCTCAAGAACTTTGGGTAGGATAGGAGAAAAATATCAGGAATTAGAATTTTCATTTAGTGATTCTATGTCAGGAAACTTTACTTTATTGTATAAATCTTGTAAAGAAATTTCAAAAGGTAAGGTTTCAAAAGATATGTTTTCATCTTCTTCGTCATACTCACACAAATTCCATCTTTTCTTCCCAGTTTTGGAAAACTGTTCTACATAAATCCGGTTTTGATCAATTAACAAATATTCTTGAAAAGTGGGAATAGTTCTATAAGCCTCAAATTTGCCTTTTTTGTCGTAACCTTTAGTAGATTTAGATAAAACTTCAATAATTACCTGGGGATTTGTGATTGTATCTGTCCGATTATTGAAAAATTCAGGCTCATCTGCAATAATCATCACATCGGGATAAGTGTATATTAGTTTTTGAGGTATCCATAGACGCATATCACTGTTAAAAACCTCATATTTCTCTTGTTGTCTAAAGGCAAAATTCAGTGTAGCGTAAAAATTACCTGTAATCCGGTTATGATTTATAGAAGCACCAGCCATAGCAATGATTTGTCCTTCAATATATTCGCTTTTGTAGTCAGCAGTTGCTTCTAATTCCAGATATTCCTCTGGAGTGTAATATCGCTTTTGGGTTAGTTGCATATTTTCAATGACAAAGCTATGTTGATTACTTTAACATATTAGTAATAATTATTGCTTAGGTTTTCATCTATTAAGTTTCTAATACTTCTAATTTGTTGCATCAGAAATTTAGCCAAAGTATGGTATATTTTATGGCGTTAGTAATAGATAAAGTTTTTACCTCAGTTGTATATTTTGTATAATTGCTTTTTATTTGATTCTATTATTAACTGATCACTTATTGAGACAAAATCATATTTATGATACAAAAATCAACCAATCATTTATTAAAAATAGTTAATCATAGGTTTAATCAAATATCAAAATATCTACAATTACCAACTCCACAATATTTGGTTATTGGTATTATCTTCGCTGTAGTTATTCGATTAGTCTGTGTTCCCAATAAATCAGTAGATTATAAATATTTTTTAGCTCCTTGGTATGATTTCATTGTATCTCATGGCGGATTTAGTGCCTTGAAAGATGGTTTTGCTGATTATACACCTTCATATCTGTACTGGCTTGTCATTGCTTCTACCCTGCTATCTGGATTACCGAAAATTTTGGCAATCAAACTTTTTGCCATGATTGTTGACTTTATTTGTGCATTTTTTACTTATAAAATTGTCAAACTTAAATATTCTGTGGGTAAAATGGCAAATTGGTCATTTTTAGCCGTCCTGTTAAGTCCCACTGTAATTTATAATAGTTCTCTTTGGGGACAATGTGATGTTATCTATACCACAGGATTAATTGCTTGTATTTACTTCTTATCTATTCACAAACAAATTTCTGCATTAATTAGTTTTGGTATCGCACTTTCATTTAAATTACAAGCGATGTTTTTAGCTCCTTTGTTATTAATATTATTAATTAAAAAGAGAATATCTTGGTTTTATTTACCAATAATTCCTTTAGTATATATAGGTGCAATGTTACCAGCTTGGATTGCTGGTAGACCAATCAAAGAATTGCTATTAATATATTTTGAAAATTCTAATAAATATAAAGATCTAGCTAAAAATATACCCAATCTTTATCAATGGATTCCTAACGAATTTTATCATATTGTTGTGCCAGTAGGTTTACTATTAACTGTAATTGCCATATTTTTGTTAGCATATCTAGTTGATCGAAGTAAATTAGAAATTACTCAAGACAGACTGATATATTTAGCAACAATATCGGTATTTTTCATGCCATATATCTTGCCAAAAATGCACGAAAGATATTTTTATCCTACAGATATTTTCTCTATTATCTTTGCTTTTTACTTTCCCCAATATCGTTGGGTAGCAATATCAGTACAACTAGCATCATTTTTTAGTTATCTAGGAGCTTTTAGTGCGGAAAGTCCCATATATATCAAAATATTTTCTATTCCTTTAGGTTTGACATTATGGTTTGTCGTCCGAAATTGTGATATGATATTTCCGCAAATCAAAGCTAATTTATCCTTGAATTTGAATAATAAATTGTAGCGTGGAAAAGTTAAACATAAAAAATAATAATCTTGGTGTAATTGTGGGCATTAGTGCCTTAATATTATTAACATATAGTATTCTTAGACATGAGTTATTTAATTCAGGAGGGGATTTAGCATTTTTTGACCAATGTGTTTACTTAATTAGTCAAGGTAAACAACCAATCTCTTCTATACTTGGTTTTCATGTTTTAGCTGATCATGCTGCTGGGATTTTATACTTTTTGGCTTTATTGTACAAAATTCATCCTAGCGTTTATTGGCTATTTACAGTCCAATCAACTGCGTTAGCTTTAGGATCTATACCTACATATTTTTTAGCACTACAAGCAGGTTTAAAAGAAAATCAAGCAATAGCAATAGTAGCAGTATATCTACTCTATCCTCTGATATATAATGCTAACTTACTTGAATTTCATCCAGATACAATAGCTGTTCCTGCACTTTTGACAGCAGTTTTAGCTGCAAGAACAAAAAAAATAATTTGGTTTTGTGTAAGTGTTTTAGTAGTATTGGGATGTAAAGCTGTACTTTCATTAACAGTAGCAGCTATGGGGGTTTGGTTACTATTATTTGAAAAACGGCGTTTTTATGGTGCTATAGCTATTATTAGTGGGATAGTATGGTTTTTAATTGCTAATAAAATAATTATTCCTTTTTTTGGCAGCGAAGCAACATTACTAACTCGTCATCTTTATCGCTATAGCTATTTAGGTCACTCATTTTCTGAAACATTACAAATTATTCTGTTTCAACCACAAATTATTTTTAGCCATATTTTTACATTAATAAATTTAGAATATTTGTTTTATTTATTAGTGCCTGTAATATGGGGTTTAAGACCCAAATCCATGACACCTTTAATAGGTGCAATTCCTTGTTTAGCTTTAAATTTACTTGCTGATCATCCTTCCCAAAAAAACTTAATATGGCATTACTCTTTACCAATTATTACTTTTTTGATATTATCCTTAATTGCCAGTTTAGCAGCAGGTAAAGCTTGGATACAACAGAAAAAAGTAATTATTTTATGGTCTTTGTTTTGGTTTTTAGCATTAGGTAAATTTGGTTTTTTTGCGGGAAAATATCTTAAAAATTTAGATAATTGGCAAGCTACCAAAGAAGGAATATCTTTAATTAAAACCAAAGATAGCGTTCTAACTACAGATGTAATTACACCACATTTAACCCAAAGAGAGTTAATTAGATTTCAATATAATATTAATGAAGTTAACAATTTTCATTATATACTGGTCAATGTTCGTAACCCTGGTTTGGTGATAAGTACAGCAGATTATAATAATTTGGTCAATAAATTAAAAACAAATTCACAATTTGAATTAAAGTATCAGAAAGATGATGTATTTCTATTTGAACAAAAATAAATCTTTGCTTCTATGTTGATATTCAAAAAAAATAATTTCATTCAGAATAGTCTATTTTTTATCATGGCAATGTGGTTATCTAGTAGACTAGTAATAATCGGTACTATGTTAATTATTGCTCCATTATTTCCAGTGTCATCAACAGGTGTTGCTGCCACCTTTAGCTGGGATGTTTTCCATGCTTGGGATAGTGTTTGGTATGAGAAAATTGTGACTTCTGGCTACGATTTTTCTAGCGATGTAAAACAAATTCATACAGTAGCTTTTTTCCCTTTATTTCCATTATTATGTCGTTTAATAATGATTACTGGTTTACCTTTTAAAGTTGCCAGTATTTTAGTAAATAACTTAGCATTTTTAGCGGCATTAATTACAGTTTATTTTTGGGTACAAGAACTTTATGGTAGAAATGCAGCAAGATGGATAATAGCAACTTTAGCATGGTGTCCTTATTCTCTCTATGGAACTGTAATCTACACAGAGGGATTATTTTTATTATGTACTACCTCTGCTTTACGAGCTTTTGAAAAGAAACAATATATTTGGACAGCTTTTTGGGGTCTATTATCTACGGCAACGAGAGTACCAGGAGTGGCACTAATACCTGCTTTTTTGTTTGTTTCTTGGCAAGAAAAAAGAGGTATAAAAGCTTATATTGCTAGTTTAACAACTGGACTAGGTATTATCCTTTATAGTCTTTATTGTCAACTTAAATTTGGTGATGCTTTAGCTTTCATTCATGCACAAAAAGCATGGCGTGGTGATGCAACAGGCTTTGCTTGGCAGGGTTGGTGGCAAATGCTAATGCAAGTAGTGGTAGGTTTTAATAATTGGAAAGCTGGGTATATTGAAGATTATTTACAGCCAAGTATATTTTTGATTATTGTTATATCTGGATATTTATTATGGCACTTTCGCTTACAAATAGGTTCAAAGAAAGTACACTATGGATTTTATTTTCTGTGGTTATTAATGTGGTTATTAGCAGGAGATGAATTATTTAAAATTGTAATTATTTTCGGTGGGATATATCTACTATGGTTTTTTCGGACTAAAATTCCTCTTGTTACCTTTGTCTATGGGTTATGTTCCTATGGCTTAATTTTAAATACTGGAATTACTCCTTCGGCTGAACGCTACGCTTATGGTATTGTATCTTTGTCCATTGCTTTCGGTTTATTACTTGAACGCTATCCTCGCTTAAGATATCCCGTTATGTCTTTTTGGGGAATATTAATAGTGATATTTTCTATTCGTTTTGCCCGCGATCTTTGGGTGGCTTGAATTAAACACTATAGATTAGTATGCTAAAAAAAAAATCAACCCAGTTTCAAATCCTTGCAAATTTAGTTAAATAATATGAAACATAAATCTCACATCAATCCTATGATTTGGATGATTAGCATAAGTACCTTAGTTTTATTTATTTGTAGTAGTGTAAGGCATGAATTATTTCATTCAACTGCCTTTGATTTAGGGATTTTTGATCAAGCAATTTATTTAATTAGTCAGGGAAAAGAACCATTACTACGATCCAAGGATTTCACATTCTTGGTGATCATGCTGCTTGGATTCATTATCTATTGGCAATACCATACAAAATTTACCCTAGCGTCTATTGGTTGTTTATTGTGCAGTCATTAGCTTTAGCTTTAGGTGCTTTACCTACATGGTATTTAGCTATTCAAGCAGGATTAAAAGAAAGTCAAGCTATAGCAGTTGCTACTGCTTATTTATTGTATCCAGTAGTATTTAATGGTAACTTATTTGATTTTCATCCTGAAGTTATTGCCGTACCCTTACTTTTAAGTGCAGTTTTAGCAGCACGTTTGGAAAATATTGCTTGGTTTTGTGTATGTATCATTCTCACTTTGGGATGTAAGGCTGTATTGTCCTTCACTGTTGTCGCTATGGGGATATGGTTAATTTTATTTGAAAAGAAGCGTTTGTGTGGCTTATTAGCTATTATTCTCGGTATTGCTTGGTTTATTATTGCCACTAAGTTAATTATTCCGGGTTTTAGTGGTGCAGAAGCAGCAGCAGTAGGACGTTACAGTTATTTAGGTAACTCGGTTTTTGAGATTGCCAAAAATTTAATTTTCCAACCTGGATTAATATTCAGTAAAATATTTTCTTTAGATAATTTTGGTTACTTAATTTTATTATCAGCACCCATAATTTGGGGTTTATCCACTGCTAGTTTAAAACCTTTAATTGGTGCTATTCCTTGTGTAGCACTTAACTTATTGGCTGACTTTCAAGCCCAAAAAGATTTAGTTCACCAATATTCATTACCAGCTTTACCATTCTTGATATTGGCTGTTATTGCTAGTCTTGCTGTAGGTAAAGGATTGCTGCAAAATAAACGCGCAATTATTATCTGGTCATTAATTACATTTCTCTGTTTGGCGAAATTTACCCATTTTGCAGGTAAATATTTAGAGTCTATAGATAATTTACAAGCTACAAGAGAAGCAATTTCTTTAGTAAAAAATCAGGGTAGCGTTTACACAACAGCGCAAATTACACCACATTTAAGTAACCGAGATTTAATTAAATTTACAGATGCAGGTTCTCAAAATCAAGATTTAAATATTTTTGATTATGTATTGTTAAATGTCCGTCATCCAGGTTGGGCAAGTAATCAAGATTTTGCTACAAGCTTATTAAATCAACTTAAAAGCAACCCAAAATTTAAATTAGCATATCAAAAAGATGATGTTTATTTATTCACAAAAAATTAACGATATAAGACAGCTACCTTTAAATTGAAACATTAAAATCATTACCAAATGATATCAACTGGGTATTGAATAATCTGACTATCTACGGTTAAAATTGACATTTTCTCCACCTGACTCTGGGCAATAATAATCCTATCAAATGGGTCACGGTGTAAGTCTGGCAAATTTGCTACTTGTAAAGCATGAATCATTTGAATTGGTAGACTCTGGAATTTATTTATTCTTAACCGACTGGGAATATATGTTTCTGGAGGTTCAGGTAAACTTAGTTTCCCTAAACGTACCTTAATAACAATTTCCCACGCACTTGCAGAACTCAAGAATAACTCATTGCTAGGGTCAGCAATAATACTATAGGCGATAGATGAAAGTTGTGAATCATCTGTAACCCACCAAATAAACGCATGGGTATCAAGTAATGCTCTCATTCTGAATATCTAGGGGGCTAAGAAAATCTTTTAAAATATCTTCTGGTAGTTGTGAGTTAAAATCTGAGGCAATAACCACCTTACCACGATCTAAGCCTGGGATTCGAGGTAATGGCTGTTGGGAAAAAGGTACAATGCGAGCAACAGGAGTACCAGCTTGAGAAAGAATCACTTCCTCTCCTGACAAAACTCGACGGAGTAATTCCCCAAAATCACCTAAATTATCTGGAAGTTCTGCATTATACATTGGTAAAATTAATTAGTGGTAATCAAGTTAAAACCCTTAGCTTCTCCTATCATTTTACTCTCTTTTAAATTCATTTTCTGCAAACTATCATGATCCAGCAACAAATAAGATTGATGAGAAAATCTATCTTGTAAATCGGCAATAGATGCAGGAATAACCTGACAATCACAATAAAAATCTAAGCTAGGACGACTATCAGGAAAAGAAGTATAAATTTTTGTTCCCGCAGGAACATTATCCTTAATTAATATTGCTACTGGAACAACAGGGAATTTTTCATTTAACTCCCAAATCCAAGATTTTGAATTCATTAATAGTCCTAAAACCATATACATTCCCACAAATAAAACCGGGATGAATTTACGGTTATGCTGATTAATTAACCATACTGTTATTCCCATAGTTATTGCTAAAATAATACTCATAATAATTAACAATGGCTGTTTATCAAACATACTAAAATAAACACAACCAGCTAAACCAACAATAACCAAAAATCCAAAAAATCCCGTTAAAAATTTAGTTCTAAACTCATTTTTCTGCCAAATATAACTTAAATTAGCCCCAATTGCTAAAGCTAAAAATGGATAAACTGGCATAATATACCAGGGTAATTTTGTACCCATTAGAGAAACTATGGCAAAATAAACAATTGTCCCAATCAGAGTTAAACAACCCCAAGCAGTATCACGATTTTTCCAACATAAATATAAACCACCTGGTAAAAACAACAACCAGGGAAAGCCATATTTTAGTAACTCAAGTAAATAATACCAAATAGGACCACTATTCCCTTCCACAGCTTTTCCCAGTCTATCAAAAGTTTGAGATTGAAAATGCACTTGCAAAAAAGTATCTCCATAATGTTGATATTGGGCAAAATACCAAGCAACAGCCGGGAAATTCCCGAAAACCATTCCTATCCATAAAAATGGATTCTTTAATATAGATAATTGTTTATTAGCAATAATAAATAAACCTGCTATTCCTGCTAAAACTACCACTAACATTCCCTTAGTGAGAGTAATTAAACCCAAACAAAAACCTATACCAAGAGCATATTTTTTATAATCACGTGATTTTAATAAACAAAATAACAATAATAGAAAAAAGGAAATAGTCATCCCATCTAACATTGCCAGTCTCCCATGACGCACCACAGGCAATAATGTTAAATAAACCAAAGCTGAAAATAAAGCTGGTAAATTTTCTAAAAAAACTAAACGCCCGATTAAGTAAAGTAAAGGAACTCCTAAAGCCGTTAAAAATGCTCCCGGAAATCGGGTAGTAAATTCTTGCACTCCTCCTATGTGATAGCAAATAGCAATTAACCATTGCATTAAAGGAGGTTTTAATAAAAAAGGATCTCCTTGTATAGTAGGATAAAGCCAGTTACCAGTTCGGTAAATTTCTCTAGCAACTATTGCATAAGTTCCTTCATCCCAATCTCGTAAAGGTAAATTACCCAAGCCTATCAACCATAACATTAAAGATGCAATTAACAACCCTAATAACCATTGTTTATCTCTCATATTTTAAAAATTAATTATTGGTAGAAATTTCATAATATTTGTCACAGTTTTTAAAGTTTTTAATTCTGGTATATCTGGTTTTAATTTTTCTGCTATGACTAAGTTTTTTTCAGCTTGTCTGGGTTGAAAGTCATAGAGATAAACAAATGCTAGATAAACCCAAGTATAAGGATTTTCAGCATCATATTTAGTTAATTCTGTTAAATTCTGGATTAATTCTGAGGCTTCGCGCTGTAAAAGTTGTGAGAGAACTAGAGTATAACGCCAATTCAAGTTATTTGGTTCATTTTGTAAGTAATAATTAGCAGCAAATTCAATTTGTTTTAAATAATCTTGAGTAGCATCATATTGATTGAAATTATCTATCTGTACAAATAGATTATCTAACTTTCCTTTTTGTAACTCTATTGCTAATTGTGACATTCGGGAAACTAAATCTAAAGGTGGTGTTTTTTCTAGTTTTCCTGTATCTGTTACATTTACAACTATATTGGAAATGTTTAATGGTATAATTTTGCCATCTCTTCTATCTAAATATAGGGCTGAGAGTTGATATTTTCCTGTGGGTAATGTCTGGGGAATAAATGTAGCTAGATTCTCAACTACTCGAAAACTTTCTTGGGGATGACATTTCAAACCACAATATAAATTCCCTAAAGCAATCCCATGATCATGATACCAAGATGATTGTCCATTCTGCCATTTTAATAGTAATAAACCATTTTGTAATTCATCCCATGAACCTGTTATTTGATAAGTAACTGAGTTATTTTGACCTATTATAAATTGATTAGGAGTTATTACTTTTTCTAGAGTAACTGGCTTATTGTCACTAGTTAATTTTTCAACAACTATCTGAGAATTTTTGCGATGATATAATCGCAATTTATCATTATGAGGTAATACCCAATTACCTTGTAATTGTAAATCAGGAGAAGTTTCTACCAAAAATTTTAACTTGCGTTTAGTTTCTCCCTTTTCTCCTTGTTCATCTGGTTCATTATCTTTAGTAACATACCAAGATAAATATTGTAAATCTTGATCTACTTGAGATAATTTCATAGTTAATTTTCTGCCATATATACGAAAATCAGCTAATGTACCAAAATAATCTAAAGTAAACTCATTAACTTGCGGTGTAGAAACTGGAATTACTCCTAAAGTTGTGCTTAAATATGGTGTAGTTTGACTAATTCTCTCCATTAATTGTGTTAGAGGATATTTTTTACCCTCATCATTAGGTAAATGTTTTCCTCCCCAGGCTTGAATTAGGGGTAAAGGAAACAAATTATTTAGTAAAATAATGCCACTTAATCCAATAGTTACTAATCTTAGTTTATCAAACCAAATATTTTCAACTAAGTTAAAAAAGTAAGCCAAAATTAAACTAATTATAGGAAAAGAGGGAAGAATAAATCTAATATCTTTATTTGTACCAAGAGAACAAATCACATAGCTACCCACCATGTATATAAATAACCAATTTAAACTAGATTTATGAAAAATAGCTGAAATTGTATCTTTGGAAAATCTATTTTTAATGAGATAAACTAATAAAATACCTAAACTTATAGATAATACTAGTAAACCAACACTTTCTGGTATAAATTGCGGATAATATAACCAACCAGCAATGGTTGTAGCAGAAGGATCACCTTCCCCTTTTCCTACATTGTTAGCATTTAAAGCAGACGTGATAATTGTTAACCAGTTCAAACTATACCAAGAGCCACAAATTAACCAAGCTAAAATTAAAGATAAACTTGTTTGAATTAATTTAATAAAATAACGTTTTCTAATAAATATGATTAATATCCAGATACTAGGAATTAAAATGAAAATAAAGCCTGTAGGTTTAGACAACATTATCAACCCGATTCCTAAACCCAAGATAATAGTGAGTATCCATGATATCCAACCAGTATAACTATCTTTCCAAATGGTTAAAATGGTAAATGTGAAAATGACAACTGCTGTTAAACCATAATCTAATAAATAATCTGTTCTGATAATTCCCAAAATAGGAAATAATAAACAAAATAAGCTGCCAGTTATAGCAATTTTTCGATTTTTAAATAAATATTTACCTAGATGATATACTGATAAAATAATTATGGCTGTATATAATAAATTAACTAAACTAGCTTGATCATGTCCCTTACCAAACAATACCAAAAATGGTACGGTACAAATGTATACAAAAGGGGCGCGATAACTAGGGCTTAATTGCCATAGAGATAACCACCAATCACTTGATAAAATATTCAAGTTTTGAAAAATTCGATAATGATGTAATGCTCCTGTTAAATGTGCGCTTTGATCATAAGAGGGAATAGATTCATCTAAAAAAAACCATGTTCTATCTATAACTAATCCGATTAACCAAATTACTAATAGTATGAGATAATCTTTTCTTAATTTAGAATCATTTAAATAATTCATATTTACAGGAATGCAAAGTTTTATTGAGTTTAATTATCTATAATTACCATGAATCAGCCCATCTACTCCCTAGTTATCCCCATTTATAACGAAGAAGAAAACATCACAGAGATGTATCGCCGGTTACATCATGTCATGGAACAGTTAGACGGTGATGCTGAATTGATTTTAATTGATGATGGTAGCCGCGATCGCTCTTTAAATATGATACGCGAATTACACCATCATGATCATCGAGTCCATTACCTCAGTCTAGCCAGAAATTTTGGGCATCAAATCGCCGTCACCGCAGGTTTGAACTTTGTCCAAGGTAAATGTATCATTGTCATGGATGCTGACTTACAAGATCCACCAGAGCTAATTTTATCAATGATTGACAAATGGCATCAAGGATATCAGGTAGTATATGCTCAACGTTTATCTCGGCAACAAGAAAGTTTACTCAAACGCTTAACTGCGTATCTTTTTTATCGCATTCTCAAACGCTTGTCCAAAGTTGATATTCCTGTTGATACAGGGGATTTCTGTTTAATGGACAGACAAGTAGTAGATATTCTCAATGCTATGCCAGAACGTAACCGCTATATTCGGGGTTTACGTGCTTGGGTAGGTTTCCGACAAACATCCGTATTATTTGAAAGAAGTCCCCGTTTTGCTGGAGATGTCAAATATACCTTTGGTAAATCCTTATCCTTAGCAATTGATGGTATTATTTCCTTTTCCACAGTTCCATTAAGACTAGCAACTTATTTAGGGCTTTTATCGGCTGCTATTGCCCTAATTATGATATTACTAGTCCTTTATTGGCGGATATTTGCCCCCGTATCTCATTTAATCGGCTATACATTAATTACAATTTCCATGTTTTTCCTCGGTTCAGTTCAGTTAATTTGCATTGGTATTTTAGGTGAATATATTGGACGAATTTATGAAGAAGTCAAAGGTCGTCCCCTTTATACACTCAGAGAAAGTGGCGGTTTTACAAAAAATTGTTAGTTAGATTCCCAGCTTCTCAAAAGATCCCTAATTTCTTTAAGAAGTCGGGGATGTTAAATTAAAATCATCAGGTAATATCAGTGTCAATACCAGAATTTAGTTTACTACTAATGTCCGTCCTCATCAGTGTTGCTGGACAGTTCTTTTTGAAAATGGGAGCAATGAAATTAGGGAAAGTTGATACAGGTAATGCTGTTAGTCATATTCTTAATATAATCACTATCCCCGAACTTTTATTAGGATTAACCTGTTATGCTATTGGTGCAGTAGCCTATATATTACTCCTCACCAGAGTTAATCTGAGCATTGCTGCTCCTGCTGTATCAATTGGTTATATTTTCTCCATATTATTAGGTTACTTTGTTTTAAAAGAATCTATTTCTTTAACCCGCGTTTTTGGCTTAGGCTTGATTGTTACAGGGGTAATATTAGTGGTTTGGAAAAAATAACATAAAGTCACCAATTGGTGATAAAAATATCTCTATTCAAGATTAAAATAGTAGCTGCCGTAACCACCAAATATCATTCAAAAGTGAGAAACTATATTCAGTTAATTATCATCTAACTGTTTCATGGCATTGAAGAAAAAATTACTTTCTCTCTCAGCGTAAACCATGAATCCCAGAGTAAAATATACATGAATATTCAGGTAACTCATACTTTACAGTATGGCAAACAAGTTCAATTTTATAGAAAAATGTGTTATAACCTACCGTCAGAGCTATCACTGCCATCATTGGTTGCTCACCCCTTGAAGGAGTTACGCTGTGGAAAATAATAAGTCATTTTTTGCGATCCAAGGAATATTAATTGTCATACTTGGCCTAGCCGGCACTTTAAGTATTGCTTTTATGATTCTGTTCAAAGCTAAAATCTCTGATGCTCAAAATCAAAGCACCAGTTTAAAAAATAAAGATATTGCCGCCAATGTAAAAACGCAGCAGCGGCTAGAGGAATTCAAAACGGAAATGCTCACCAGTTGGCAACAAGAAGCACAAGCCAAAGGATTTGTCACTGATGTGCCAACTAAATTTCAAGGGGCTATTATCAGTGAAGCCAAACTTCCTGCCGACAAAAAAGTTATTGCTTTAACATTTGATGATGGTCCTTGGCCTAAGAGTACAGTACAAGTATTAGATATTCTCAAAAAAAATAATATCAAAGGTACATTTTTTGTTGTTGGACAGAATGTAAAAACCTATCCTGACTTAACAAAACGGATAGTTTCAGATGGTCATATTATTGCTAATCATACTTGGCATCACTGGTATCATCACATGAATGCCCAAGCAGCAGCCTATGAAGTTGCCAATACAAATGACCTAATCTATGAAACTACAGGAGTAAAACCCGGATTGTTTCGTCCTCCTGGTGGGATTATGAGCAATGGAGTTGCCGCTTATGCTAAAAGTAATAAATATGCTATTATTATGTGGTCCGCTGACTCTATGGACTACTCTCGTCCGGGTGTATCCCGATTAATGAATAATATATTTAGAGAAGCTAAACCAGGTGGTATTGTATTAATGCACGATGGTGGCGGCGATCGCTCTCACACTGTCAAAGCCTTACCAGAAATCATTAGCAAGTTTCAGAAACAAGGTTATAAATTTGTCACCGTTCCCGAACTGTTAGAAATGCAAGATCAACACCCTGAGTTACTTGCTCAGAAACCGCCAAAAGCTGTGAAAACTCTCAAATCTCAGACATCTCAGAAACCTTAAAGAAAAATGTCTGATAGCGTAGCGTGGCGCAAGCCATATCAGGATAACCAGGATTAAAGGATTAACAGGATAAACCAGATAAAGTAATTAATCGAATCCTGTAAATCCTTAAAATAACCGGGGCATTTTTAACTCACATAAGGCGTAATTAATCAGCAAGATGATTTTGATGCTGATGATTTATTACCAGAGTATAATTTTGATTATACTAAAGCTCGTCCTAATCGGTTTACTACTACCTCAGAAAATAAAATTACTGTAATTCTTGATCCTGATGTCGCTCAAGTTTTTCAAACATCAGAAGCAGCGAATCGTGCTTTACGTTGTTTATTAGTTTATTATCTGCTATTCCTGAAAAATAAAGCTATTCTATGATTGAATCTGGTAATTGCTGCAATGCTAATTTTAGCGGTTTATCGGTTTTATTGTTAAACCACCACCAGATGTTATAAATTGTCCATAATCGCTGTAACTTGTCTTTTTAAATCAGATAAATTCTGTTCAATAATTTGCCAAACTAAATTAAGATTTACCTTTAAATAATCATGAATTAAAACATCTCGTAAACCTGCCATTTGTTGCCAAGGAACATCAGAATATTTACTTCTCAATTCAGGTGATAATCTTTTTTTGTTGCTTCCCCAATGATTTCAAAATTGCGAATTACAGCATCTTGAATCATTTTGGTTTGCATAAATTCCTCTTTACCACCTTTCGTATATTCTTCTATTCGTTCAATACATTCTTTAATATTACTTAAATACAAACCCTCATCTTTCATAAAGGTACAGCCTCACTTAATACTTTATCTCTAATTAATTCATGTAAATTACCAGGTTCAGCAATATCCACTTTTCGTCCTAGCAATGCTGCTAAATCTTGCATTAAACCAATATAATCAAATAAACTACTTTGTGGTTTTAATTCTACTAAAAAATCTACATCACTATCTGGTGTTGCTTCACCTCTAGCAACAGAACCAAAAACTCGCAAATTTTCAGCACCATATTTAGCGGCAATTTTTAATATTTGTTCTCGAAATGGTAGTAATAATTCTTCAATTCCCATAATTTATTTTTGAAAAACATTAAATTTCCCTATTTTATTAGATAACACCCGTATTTGTCAACGGTGATGTATTAATAACTATTTTATTCATGTCTATTCATCTAAAGAAGCAATTTCCTCAGCTAATTCGACCGCAGTATATTGAAATGGAGAAACTTTATAACGAATGAGAACATCCATAAATTCTATTCTATTTAAACCTGCTATTTCTGCGGCTTTACCTTGAGATATTTCCCAATTCATACCATTTAACACTGTCCGTTCGCTGATTTTGAAAAGACAAGAGGAATTAAAGCCTTAATGCAAAAGGAAACAGGTGATTTTTAAGTAATCCGTTAATTATCGGTAAAATTTATGACCATCACAGAAGGCTTCCAGAGGTAATTATTTAAGGCACAGGGATAGCATGAATCATAAAATTACAGTAATTCTTGATCCTGATGTTGCTAAAGTTTTTCAAACATCAGAAGCCGTAAATCGTGCTTTACGTTGTTTATTATTTGCTATTCCTGAAAAATAAAACTATTCTATTATCAATACCTTAGCCATTTTTGTGTAGGTCGGGTTTCTCTTCGCTCAACCCGACGTATTCGTTGGGTTTCGTGCCAACCCAAATATACTAAAAACGGTTAGGAACTTTACTGTTTCCTGACGAAAAAATTCAGTTCAAAGCCTCTCCCCGTTCACCCCCGTTCACGGGGAGAGGTTTGGAGAGGGAGTCAAGTTTTAAGCCGTTTGTAGTATATTTAAATTATACTCAAAACGGTTAGGACATAGACGACATAGACTTTTGTAAAATCACGCAAAACCTAGACAGGTAGGGGTTTAGCACTGCTAAACCTCTACACGATTAAATCAAATAACTAAGCCGTTTTGAGTACAGGTACGTTTTAGCCTATTCTATCACCTGTGCATACTTCTGCTTATCTAACTTGAGCATTAACACACCCAAAGGAGGTAAACACAAATCTAAGGAATAAGGACGATTGTGCAAAGACCAATCATCAGTCCACTTACCACCTAAATTGCCCATATTACTACCGCCATACTGACGGGCATCACTATTGAATATCTCAGTATAAAAGCCCTGTTCTGGCACACCAATACGATAATGAGAATGGGGTTGAGGGGTAAAGTTACAAACCACGACAATAAACTCATCAGAATTCTTGTCACGCCGGACAAAAGAAGCTACACTATGGCGGTTATCAGTGCAGTCAATCCACTCAAACCCAGCTTGGTCAAAATCTTGAGTATATAAAGCTGGTTCAGAACGGTAAAAATGGTTCAGAGATTGGAAAAAATCTTTCAATTGTCGGTGTGGTTCAAACTGTAATAGATGCCATTCCAAATCAGCCCAAGCATTCCACTCACTCCACTGGCCAAATTCCATGCTCATAAACATCGTTTTCTTGCCTGGGTGAGCAAACATATAAGCGAATAAACAACGCACATTAGCTAACTTTTGCCATTCATCACCCGGCATTTTGCCGATCATATTACTCTTCCCATGGACTATTTCATCATGAGACAGAGCTAACATGAAGTTCTCGCTGTGGTTGTACCACATACTAAAGGTGATATTGTTTTGATGGAACTGACGAAACCAAGGGTCCATGCTGAAGTAGTCCAGCATATCGTGCATCCAGCCCATATTCCACTTTAAGTTAAAACCTAATCCGCCTGTGTAGGTAGGCCAAGATACCATTGGCCAAGATGTGGACTCTTCCGCGATAGAAAGCACACCAGGATAATAGCTAAACAACAAGCTATTAACTTGACGTAAAAAATCCGCAGCTTCTAAATTTTCTCTTCCACCATATTCATTAGGCAACCATTCTCCCGGTTCCCGACAATAGTCAAGATAGATCATGGAAGCAACTGCATCAACGCGAATTCCGTCAATGTGGTATTTATCGAACCAGAAGAGGGCATTGGCTACCAAGAAATTACGAACTTCATGGCGATTGTAGTTAAATACTAAAGTCCCCCATTCCTTATGTTCACCTTTGCGGGAGTCAGAGTGTTCGTACAAGTGACTACCATCAAAGAAGGCTAACCCATGACCATCTTTAGGGAAGTGACCGGGAACCCAGTCTACAATTACACCAATATCATTTTTATGGCATTCGTCCACAAAATACATGAAGTCTTCGGGAGTGCCAAAGCGAGACGTAGGAGCATAGTAACCAGTTACTTGATAACCCCAAGAACCATCATAGGGATGTTCCGCAATTGGTAAAAGTTCTAAATGGGTATATCCTAATTTCTTGACATAGGGAATGAGTTTATCTGCTAGTTCCCGGTAAGTCAGAAATCGTGCGCCGGTTTTGAGTTCGGAAACCACAACTACAGCTTCAGTGTCCCCATTGGGTAATTTAGCAGGTTCAGCACTAGCAGTGTGTAACCAAGATCCTAAATGCACTTCGTAAACGGAGATAGGTTGGCTGAGAGGATTACTGTGTCTCCGCTTTTCCATCCAATCTGCGTCATTCCAGGTGTAGGAATTTAAGTCAGTAACTATAGATGCTGTTTTGGGACGTGGTTCTTGCTGAAAACCGTAAGGATCAGATTTTTCATAAATATGTCCTTCAAAATTTTTAATTTCGTATTTGTAATGTTCTCCTACACCTATTTCGGGAATAAATAACTCCCAAACTCCTGTGTGTCCTTTCCGCATTTGGTGTTTGCGTCCATCCCACAGGTTAAAATCTCCCAGCAAGGAAACGTTTCTGGCATTGGGCGCCCAAACAGCAAAATAAACCCCTTTGACACCATCAACTTCTGTGCTATGCGCTCCTAATTTCTCATAAATGCGGTGATGGTTGCCTTCACTAAATAAATGTAGATCAAATTCTGTTAAATGGGCAGAACGGAAAGCGTAGGGATCATTAACCACTCGCTCATGTTCCCCTTCTTTAATGCGTAACTGATAGTTTTGCAGTTCTGCAGTTTCAATGGTGCATTCAAAAAAATGAGGATCATGCACTGTGTCCATTGGGTACTCTTTCCGTTCCTCTGGAACTACTACCCATGCAGCACTTGCATTTGGTAGATAGGCTCGCACTGTCCAAATAGTTTTACCATTTTGCTCGATGAGATGAGAACCCAAGATTTCAAACGGATCGTGATGTTGATTGTGAATGATGCGATTAACCTGTTCAGGGGCGACCGTGGTTATGGACATGAAGCTACCTATGTGATATATGGTGATTGACTAAATCTACTTTTTATCTATTCATATTCTTGCATCTTTGTCGCCACCTTCTCCTGAACAACTGACAATTGACAACTAACTAAATAGGAAGAAAGGGGAAAAGTTGTAATAATGTTTTGCGTATTTCTAACAAGAAGATTTTATCGCGGATACCAGAGCTTAGGCGTGGAGGTGGACTTATTTGTATTTGTGCTTGCAATTCGGCATATTCCGCGGGTGTAAGGACTGTACCATCAATGGGCGATCGCGCTGCGAGAATAATCTCTGTTCGCAATATCTCTTCTGGTATATCTACTTGCGGTGGTAATGCCATCACTGCTTTACTATTTTGACCACCTAACCCCACTAAAATACTAGTGGTAACGCCTAAAATAATCAGCAATATGGGTTTCATTAATTTCTCTTAAAGTTCTGAGTTCTATTTTTCTAATTTCTAATTTTTAATTTTTAAAGTCCTGGTGGTAATGGTTCAGCGCATAGCTGATGAATATTTATAATCCGTTCAAAGACCTGTGGATATTGCTGACGATAATCAGGAATCAGTGCTAAAGGACTCAACAAAGCCGCCGCTGCAATATCAGCTATACTCAAGCGATTACCCACTAAATAGTCACTTTTTTGCCAATATGCTGATAATACTAATAAAGCATTAGCGAGTCTTATTCGCGCTAATGCAACAGTAGTATCATTAATTCCATATTGTTGTCTAACCACCTGAATCACTATTTGGCTAAGAAGAGAGGGGTCAATTGCTTTACCTTCACCAGCCCGGAATTGATAATATACAAACCTAGTGGCTGTACCTATACTTTCATCTAACCAGTCTTCTAACATCGCCGCTTGAGTTTGCTGCTCTAAATTGGGTAAAAATAAAGCAGGTTCAGGTTGATAGCTTTCTAAAAATTTAAAAATTTCCGTAGAATCAGCAATAGATTGGGGTTGCCCGACAACTTGGGGTAATAGAACAGGTAGTGTAGTTAACCCAGTTAAAGGCTTTACCCTCAAAATATGTAACCCTGGGGTTAGATTTTCAGTTTGATAGCTAATTCCTTTATAACCTAATGCCAATCTGGCTTTCCGACAATAATGAGATGTACTAAATTGCAGTAACAACATACATTGATATTAATTTGGTTACTGACAAAACCAACCTGACACCATCACAGAAGAACACAAGAAAAAAATCGAACTGGGCGAGAACTGAATCTAGCCCAGAAGCAAAATCTGATGAATGTCCTTTTTTTACCCAACTCAATATCATTAGGTAGTTGTATCTTTAGTCTTTATCTACAAATTGCCCTAACTTTCTAAGTAAAGTTTTGCAGAAAATTATTCTTAAAGATATCAACTACTGACGAGAGGTAATGTGCAAACCTATACTAAGGAGTTTTAGGAGCAGCAGCAGGAGAGGTTGTTGCCGCAGGAGAGGTTGTTGCCGCAGGAGAGGTTGTTGCATCAGGAGCGGTTGTCGCCTCAGGAGCGGTTGTTGCCTCAGGAGATGTTTTACCTGAATCTGCTGGTTCTCCACCTGTTGTTGCTGCTGGAGAACTTGTAGTACCTGCTGGTTCACTACCACCTTCACAAGCTCCAAGCATGGTAGCCAAACTTAAAACTAAAGCCAAACCAAAAATTTTTGTCTTCATAACTCCTCTTTCACCAATTGTGGCAATAAAATTTTTCGCCTGTTGAATAAGATACCTTATTTATTGATTTTTTTTAAGGGCTTTCTGATTACATATTTCAACCCAATCTTGTTTGTAACATTCTTGTAGATTATATGTAATATGAATAGATCATGATTAACGGTTAGAATAGCCTCAATTCTTGATCTAAAAATGTAACTTAAGACAGAATATGATCAAGTCAAAAATACAGCATTTATTACCAGAAAAATCATGGTTTTTGAACGTAAATCAGCATTTTCCGCAAAAAATACTTGGTTCTGGGGCAAATCTCCTTTTTCATTGAATAGGCGACGTTCTCGAAGTCTAAATAAAAAAATACAGACTTCCTCCCGACTGGATAATGAACCGATAGCAGTTAAATCGCCCAGTTCTAGGAATGCTTGGCTAAATCTTTTAGCTTTTCGCACAAATAAGACACTAGCTCGTGTTTCAAACTTAGAAGCGGACAAAAAACAAACTACTGTTATTAATAGACAATCAAATAATACTGTACATAGGATGAACAATAGTTCAGCCATGCCTGTATGGTTGCTACGTATGTATATACTCAACCGTTATTCGTCAGTTTTAGCATTTCTATTAGTGGTAGCGACATTAACAGTTTATGGTTGGACAGTATATTCACAGGAGCTTTGGAGTGATTATTACCGTAAATTACAAAGCCTACAACGTCATGAGCGACAGTTAAATACTGCCAATGCGACACTGACTAGCAAAATGGCACAGGAAGCAGAAAAGCCTGGTACAGAAATGGTATCACCAACTACTAAGGGGACAATTTTCTTACCAGCAACATCTAATAATTATCCCAAGTCGTCATTCTCAAATTCTCAATTAGAATCACAACCAGAACCACCTTCTCCACTAGGATATTAAAATACAGCAGGAGTTAGAAGTTAGGAGTCAGGATTCAGGAGTCAGGAGTAAAACTGGCTTGGTGTCCGGCTTTGAATTTAGATTCTATACGTTATAGGATAACTTGGTAAGCGTAAAACTCAGTGGCTTGGTTCCCTGAGATATAA
>JBAXRM010000043.1:0-27234 GCA_037131225.1 Nostocales cyanobacterium ELA583
TAATTCTTGTTGTAGTGCCTAATTTTATTATCACTACATATTTACCACTACCATACTATGAACATTTCTAGGTAGTCCAGTAGTACAGCTTGCTTAATTTCTCTTGCAAGCTCAGTCCCTTTAGTCCCGAATTTCTCACAAGTGAAAAAAATCATTGATAAAGAGCGAAGTTCTATTTTGGTTCACAATTATTGAGTAAGAAATTGTCAGTTTTAATATACTGCAAACGCTTTAAAACTTGACCCCTCTTGTAAACCTCTCCCCGTTAACGGGGAGAGGCTTTGAACTGAATTTTTTAGTCAAGAAACAGTAAAGTTCCTAACCGTTTTGAGTATAGGTCGTTGGCGAGGTGGCATTTTGCTGGGCTTGCGGTTTAAGGCTGACTCTAAACCTTCATTCACCAATCGTTCCCTTAGATTTGCGACTGTGTTCCGGTGGCCACTATCGGCTATCAAATTTGTGCAGTTGGGGCATCAACTGCTAGGTTAGGGGATGTTAGACAGTCTTTGACTATAATCCCTGCTTAGATTCCAGAATCCCCACGCCTTTAGGCTAGGAAGTATGTCAAAATTGAATAGACTGAATTATAAATAACAGCTTGACAACGGTTTCATATAAACAACTTCAGAGTATTTAAAACCATGAATATGCAAGAGAAACCTAATGGAGCAGATAATAAGCGCACTGACAAAACAGAAATCGCGCTTAACCTAGATTCTGAATTAATAGAGCAAATTCAACATCTCACTAATGATCCTAGTAAAGTGATTGAAGTAGCTATCCGTCAATGGTTACGTGGTGATTTTAATAGAGATGATGAATTAACACGTCCCCCTCTCCGTACACCTGTTCCGCCTCGTGGTGAATGGAATGATTAGTATCCGCTCATGATAAGAAATGTAAGGTTTAATGCTTTGAATGTCATCAAACTCAAAAATCCACAATTGAAAAATGTGAAAACTGTAAAAATTTATGCAAGACTTTAAGTGGCTTTAGTATAAGCACGGTGGAAAGCTTTTTGTCTATCCAACTCGATTAATGACTATTACTACCAATACTCAATTTCCGAATTTAATTCCTCAAAATCTGGAATCTATTACCCTCATGAGGGATAGCTCATTAACAAATCTAGGAGCAGAGTTAATATACACACAAGATAGTTCTGGTCACTATCTGAGTTTTTATTGGCAATACAGCGAATATTTAGGGTGTGATCCTGAGAATATAGTTGATGTCCTCAATGAAAATGATAGCTTTGCTCCTGTAGATAAGGTAGTTTATCTAGAACATTTACACCGGATTTTGAGCAGTTGTGTCCCAGAAAGGGTGAAATGTTGGTTTAAATGCCCAAATATTCAATTATTAGAGTTGGAATTGACAATTACGCCGATTCTGCCGCAATTTGGTCAACCGACAACTACAGTTTTGGTAATAGGTAGGCTATTACCATCAAAAATTTATCCTCAAGATGTGAATCAACCAGTAAAACTGCCGACAGCACTTGAGTTAGCTCTGCGATTGCAGCGACACCAAAAGTTATTAAACAGAATTACCAGAAATATCCGCCGAACACTAGATTTAGACATGATTTGGCAGCAAACAGTTGACAGTTTGGGAAAAACACTCAAATTAGAACGCTGTATTATCTGCCCTTATCAAGCTTCTACTAACAAGGTTCGGGTAATTGCTGAGTATTGTCGGCCAGAACAAATTTCTATCCTTGGCTCAGAGATAGATATATCTTCTGAGTCAGGTTTTGCTGAGGCATTAGCTACTTTAGAACCTGTGGTGATGACAGTTTCATCTCTAAACCAATCTCCGCAGTATAAAGTTCTAGTTATTGCTACTTGTTATAAAGATCAAGTTAATGGTTTAGCTGCTCTTAGTTTTGTTAATCAATGCTATCCATTAACAAAAGCAGAATTAGAATTAGCTAAGGAGGTGGCAGATCAGTTAGGAACAGCGATCGCTCATGCTACTTTATATAAAGAAATAGAAGAAGCACGACAAAAAGCTGAAGAAGTTTCTCGCTTAAAAACTGAATTTCTGGCTAATGTTTCCCATGAAATTCGCACTCCCCTTAATGGCATGATTGGCTTCTTAAAGCTGATTTTGGAAGGAATTACAGATGATCCAGAGGAACAACATGAGTTTATTACAGAAGCTCATCAATTATCTTTGCATCTATTAAATATTCTCAATGATATTTTAGATATTGCTAAAATTGAAGCCGGGAAAATGGAGTTGGACTGTTCACCAGTCAACCTCAAGGAGTTATTTAATGATGTTGAAAGCTTTACCCGTCACCAAGCTGAGATGAAAAATCTGAGTTTTCAAATGGAAATGCCGGCAATCTCTGATGAAATTATTGTTCAAGGTAACTATCAGAGATTATTACAAGTAATGCTAAATTTGGTCGGTAATGCTATTAAGTTTACCCATGAAGGTGGCATCACTATTAGTGCTGATTTAATGCTGAAAAAACACCCTGGAATCGTCAAAGTTCGGGTTGTTGATACAGGTATTGGTGTTTCCTTAGATAAGCAAGATAAACTATTTCAATTATTCTCTCAGATTGATGGTTCTCGAACTCGTCATTATGGCGGTACGGGTTTAGGATTAACAATATCCCAAAAGCTGATAGAAGCAATGGGTGGTGAGGTACATTTTTATAGTCTTGGTGAAGAATTGGGTTCAACAGTGACTTTTACTGTGTCACTATATCAACAACCATTAATGGTCAGTGGTCATTAGTCAGTGGTCAGTTGTCATGGGTAGATTATTTGTTTTCGATAGAATTTATTTCTTGCAAGGTTTGCCAACCAGCGTACCATTGAGAATTATCTTGTAATAATTTAGCATTTAACCAAAAGCGCACTTGGGGATCACAGGCTGCTACCATTTCCGCATATACCCACTTGCCCTGATTTTTGCGGTTTACAACCTGAAAATGTCGCCAACCATCAACTTTCTGCTGTGCTGTCCATTTAGAACCGAGTAAGTAAGGAAATTTTTGTTTTTTAGTCATTAGTTATTGGTCATTGGTCATTGGTCATTAGTCACCAATTACCTGTTAAGTTTTATATCAAATATTTACTAATTCAGGAGCGATCGCAGACAAAATTTCTTCACTGCCAATTTTACTCCTGAATCAGAACTTCTGATTAATTTGATTCCCACAATTATTGACACATTATAAGAAAAAGAATATCACTACGAAGATGTTTGGATAAAGGATGTAATTCACAAAGATTATATTGGTGCTAATTGCATTAAAATAAGTCAGCTTCTCACAGATACTAGTTGTAACGGTTATATGGTTGGGGAAACAGTCAAGTTATTAAAAAAACTTAATACTTTTGATGAACACGATGTAATTTTATTTTATCTCCTGGGTGACTTTGTTTGTGGTGGTTTTGCCACACCGTTAAATTATGCAGATTATTGCCTAATTGTTACAAATAATGGCTTTGATGCCCTATTTTCTGCTACCCGGATTGCGGCTTCCGTGCGTGAAAAAGCCCGGACTCACCCCTTGTGCATCTAGCGGGGTCAATCGGTAATCGTACCTCCAAGTATGATTTAATTGAGAACTATATAGAAGCCGTACCCATGCCCGTTTTAGAAGTATTACCTTTGATTGAAGATATCTGCGTTTCCCGCTTCAAAGGCAAAACTTTATTTGAGATGGCAGAGTCAGATCCTTGCCTGAGCTATGTTTGCGACTATTACCTGAATATTGCTGATCAAATTCTCGCTCAACCAGAAGGTGTCGTTCCTAACGATGCACCTGATCGTTAACTTTTTTCTTTATTGTCAGATTTTTATCTCAATTCAGTAAAAGTACAAGCCACAAATGCCGAAGAGGAATTAGACTTGATGATTGTATAAAACATTTTATTTTTCAGGATGGACCTATGGCTTTCTTTGATAGTTTTACCGATTCACTCAAACAGAAGTGGTTGCAATTCTTTCAAGCCAATCGTGAATGGATTACGCTCCAGATGACTGTTGAATCAGTTTATACCCCTGATGGCGGCAAGCGTCCGTCTTCCTACCTCATTCTGGGAGTCATCAACGCTCTAGAACCGAAATTAGCCCAGTTAATGTTTCCTTTTGCCAAACTGAATCCAGATGCGGATACTTTAATTGAAGTTCTGGACTTACATTTTGACCCCGATATTGCCCTTGGTAATCGTCTCAGTCCCACGGTAGAACCAGAAATGTACTCTAGTCAGCCGACTATGATAACGGCAGATATCTCTGAACAGGAAACGGATTCTTTCCCAGTTGCCGGTATCGGTCTGAATGACTTGGGAGACGAGACACAAGCAACTTGGGCTATGGAGAGAGATGATGATAGCTTTGGTGATCTTGCCAATAACTCAGCAGTATCATCCAGTCTAGACGCAGGGGATGATTTTGGTCATGTCTCTTTTTCTTCCGCTTCTGCAACTGATGAAAGCAATCAGGTATTTAATAGACTAGGTTTAGTTGATGACAATGCCTTTGGAGAAATTCCTGACAATGCTTTTGGGGAAGTCGCCGAGAATGCTTTTACTGGGTTGAATCTATCTGAGGAAAATGGATTCGATGATGTAGTTTCGGATATCTGGGGTGATGAAACATCATTACTCAATGGTGACGAAAATATGGAAGAACTGCCATCTGAAGTTTTTAATGAATCAGAAATGGCTCGTCTGTTCCCGAATAATTAATTGTTGAAAGCAGGTGATAGGTGGCAGGTGACAGATAAGAGTTACCTATCCCCAATCATCTGCTTTTCAATTTAAAAATCTAGGGGAGAATATAAATAAATATAACTATTGCTCAATAGCCCGAAGCTTTAATTTTTGAATGTGAGACTGGAAATTATCATACTTTTTGCCCGATTAGCTGCGTGGCGTGGTTATACCAAAAAATTGAAGATAGCTTCTTTTTGGTAATTGGTACAAAAACCTGCGGTTACTTTTTGCAAAATGCTATGGATGTAATGATTTTTGTTGCATCTCGCTATGCTATGGCTGATTTAGGTATGACCATTATGGTCGCTCGTGCTAACGGACTCGACTACGCATTTACCTAAGGAGAGGACACTGTATTAGCTGCTATGGCTCATCGTTGTCCAGAAGAGTCTCCTGTATCGGCAACCGAAAAAGGCGATCGCAACGCCATTCAGAAGTTGATAAGAGAAGAAGCGAATATTTAGATTTTTTTTGGTATTTTTTAGGACGGGCTTTCGCGTTCGTCCTTTTTTTTCACGCAGAGACGCAGAGGCACGGAGAGGGATAGAATATGCTAAAATATAATAATTACTGAAAAAATTGTCTTATCAGGTGATGTAATTCCGGAAATTTGCCATTTTTTAGGAATTATTATTACTATGTATTATAATGATCATCCACCTCCACATTTTCATGTTCGTTATAATCGACCAATACTGTAGCCAAAAAAAGAGGCTACAAAAATTTTGGCAAAATCGGCAAAATTAAACATACATAAGCGTTTCACTCAAAAGGTAGTTGGGACAAGCCTCAAAAGAATGCGAGTTGATTGTTAAAGCATTATCAAGTCACCCTCGTAAATTGGCTACAGTATTGCTATTAGTAGATAATTCGTTCGCGAAGTGTGCCGCAGGCACCGCAGGCATCTTTCCAGTCGCTAGGCGAAGTAATAAATTAGACTTTTCAAACATCCTCTAAAATCCTATTGGTGTGTGAGTCTTTTCCTATTACGTATTAGTAACATATAGTAGTCGTAACTCTGGTCAAATTAAAATCTCTAAAAAAATCTATGAAAACATTCAAAAAAATATTGGCAGGTTCATTCCTCACAATTGGTTTAGCCATCCTATTACTAGGAACTCTAGACTTAATTGATTCTAAAAAGAGCAGTGCAGATAAAGAAGGGTCATTAGCAGCCTTAGTTCTATTTGGTCTACCATCAACAGCTATAGGAACATGGATTATTTGGAGTTTACACCAACAACACGAAAAGCAAGTTAAACAATTAAATTTCGCAAGAGAACAACTATTTCTCCGATTACTACAACAAGAATCAGGAGAACTGACAGTTATAAAATTTGCTTTATCTGCACAAATATCTATAGAAGAAGCCAAACTATATCTAGATGAAAAAGCCAAACAATTAAATGCTAATTTTGAAGCAAGTGACAAAGAAGGAATTATTTACAAATTCCCTGGATAAATGAAAAATCAAACCGGATTCCTATAATCCTGATTTTGAGAAAGTTTATCTAAAATTAACTCTTCCTTATTCAAAGCTTAAATTTTTTGCTGTTTACTAATATTTAATTCACTTTTTGCTGCAACATTAAAACCTCCCCCAACTACCTTGAAGTGAAAAGGCTTGGGGGATTATTTATTAAAATGTCATCAACTTAGAAATAAATCCCTTTGAGCAGCAAAAATTCCCAACAATTAAGTAATATTAGTTACTCTCGCGTTATCCATCTTAGCCATCTGATTGATACAAGTATACCTAAATGGACTGGTGATCCGACCGTAGAATTTACTAGTGTTGCCGAAATTCAAGATGATGGTTATTACTTACGACGCTTTTCTTTAGGAGAACATAGCGGGACTCATATTAATGCCCCCAACAGCTTCCATGCCAACGGTGTAAGTATTGACCAATACCCAGCCCCATCCCTCATAGTACCTGCTGTGGTTATTAATATTTGCAAACAAGCGGCAGTGGATTCTGATTATGTCTTGACTATTAGTGATATCCAAACTTGGGAAACTGAATTTGGGCAAATTCCCGCAGGTAGTTTAGTAATACTATATACTGGTTGGCAAGAAAAATGGTCAAGTCAAAAAGCATTTTTTAACCAAGATATACAAGGGAAAATGCACTTTCCTGGATTTAGTTATGATGCAACTGAGTTTTTAATTACACACAGACAAATTACTGGAGTGGGCATTGATACTCACGGTGTAGATTCTGGGCAGAATACCAATTTTACTATTAATTGTTTACTGTTGGAGAAATCACTAATTGTGCTGGAAAATCTCACCAATTTAGATCATTTACCACCTCAAGGTACTACCTTAATCATTGGGATTCTCCGGTTAAAAGGAGGTTCTGGTTCTCCCTCTGCGATAATGGCATTATTCTAAGTTTTTATTTCTTAACTATTTTTGCCAAACTTTTTAACTCACAACCAATAACACTAAATATCAGAAATCAGAATAATTCTTAAATCAGAACCCAAACAAAGAACTAAAAAATATTAAAGCCTTATAGCCAGAGTATGCAAATCTACTCAAAATAGCTATAAGGCTAAAATATTTTATGAAATAGACATGATATTTATGCCCAATTCCTCAAAGAAAATCAAGAGCAATTTCCACAAATTTGCGGTAAATTGCGAATATCCAGTTTAATACTGCTTATTTTCACCGCTGTAAACAAACAGAAATTAAACCTTATCCAGCAAGATTTTCAAGCTTTCCTTGAGTTTTTTTATTAAGTTTTTCAAGATGTGAAAGGGGATCTAAAATTAGATCCCTTCACTGGTCATAACACAACGGTACTTGTTGCTGAAAATTAGCAAAACCGCCGCTTAAGTTTGGAACGGAATGAGAACTATTTAATGGGAAATTGCTATCGTTTTAGCCAAGAGTAGAGATTTGATAAATCACACTACCACCCTGGTTATTTTTTAGCTTGTGAACTGGAGGCTTAAGACTTTGAATTTCAGACTTTTGCCAGCAGTTTTAGATTTCACCATTAACCTGCATTTGATGAACTTGATCTGCCAATTCTTGACAATTTTGATCATCTAACTTATCAATTGCCAACATTCCCATGAGGATAACTTCTTTCAAAGTTAAGCGAGTTGAATGTGCCTGTTTTTGCACAATCTCCTTAATGATGGGAGATACACCGATTGCTGTACTAGCTCTAGCCACGTTATAAAAGGAAACATTAAAGACTTCGGATTCATAGTAGCACTTTTTGCGAAGTTATTCTACATCCCTGGAACTGATCTACTTTAGTTTCGATAAATCTTTGTATGTCTAGTCCAGACTATAGATAGCAAACAGACTCAATAATTCTGCAAATCTAACTTTCTGACGACGGGTATAACTCTTCTATAGCAAGCAGTTCTAAGATTTACTTATTTTGTTACAGATATTAATGTTGTTACTATTACATAGTAAAATTGCATATTTTGTGTTTGTATTAAAAGTAAAATATTTAAGCAAGTAAGTATAAATAAACGTATCTGACCAAAAAAATAATATGCTGTTTAAGCTTTATAAATTAGGCTTCATAGCTTTTTATCTCTATTTTTTTACAAACAAAAATTGATACTGATATAATCATTTATTAATTTTTCTTACAAGTCACATCATAAACTATTCATAATTGTCATCTATCAAAAGTATGAGACTTAAAATTTAGTAACTGAGATATTGAAAAATGATGGTAATAGATAGACACATCAGAAGCCACAAGATTTATACAGCAAGACTTTTAAGATTAATAATTCCAAAATTTAGTATTTTTTAATCCTGACGGTATGGTATGGCTGATAGTTAAGAGGATCTAATAGCGTTTTATTGCGTAAAAATTTTAAATATTGTGAACTAGCAAAAAAGACAGAAATCGAAATCTTCCTGAATTCACTTAGTTAACGCTGTCATAAGAAAAAGTAGTGAATTATGCACAAGGAAAAAAACAACGATGAGTGAACCTTATCTGTTGGCCGCAAGCTTGTTAACAGGATTGGTAATCCCAACATCAACAATTCCGAATCTTCCAGAAGATTCTCTATCCTTATTGGATTTAGCACAGGGTTTTCAGTCCTACCACAGGGAAAAAATTTCTCCCCGGCAAATTGCTGTACCTGAATTTAGTAGTCAAACAGAAAAGTCTTCCCCTGAAAGGAGGACTCTTGCGAAGATTGATACGTCATTACCAGAATTTAGTAGCCAAACTCTGTCTAAGGTTGAACAATCACCAGCAATAGGGAAAAACCCTCCCAGTTTGGGAATTTTATTATCAGAATCTAGACAGCATAGATTATCAACACCGATAAAATCATCATTTAACTTCAATTCCCAAATAACTCCAGCTAAATCACCTGTTTCTGGTGGTCAACTCTACCAGCAAAGACTAGCATCACTTAAAAATGGTCAAATTTATACGCGCACTGATAATGATGAAGATTTAGACTTATCCTGGGAGTCAAATAAAGAATATAAACTAACTTACCAAGACTGGAAAAGCCTTTTAGCTATGGAAGCTAAAGCTATTACCAAAGGTCAAGGTACAAATCGGTTGAGTATTTTGGTAGGCGATTCTTTAAGTTTGTGGTTTCCCAAAGATAAACTACCTACAGGTAAGTTATGGCTTAATCAAGGTATATCTGGAGATACTGCTGAGGGGGTTTCTAAAAGATTGTCGGCATTTTCGGCGACTAAACCAGATGTGATTTATTTAATGATTGGGATTAATGATTTACGTAAGGGTGCTACTGACAAGTCAATTTTGATGAATTCCTCGCGGATTATTCACAGTTTACGTCAGAGTCATGCCACCAGTCAGATTATTGTCCAATCTATTTTACCTGTGCGCTCTGGGAAAATTTCTAATAGTCTAATTCGTCATATTAACACCCAACTTGCTGTAATTGCCCAAAAGCAAGGGGCTAATTATCTCAATATTCACAATTGGTTTACGGATACTGATGGTAATTTGCGTTCTGAATTAACTACGGATGGATTACATTTATCCCCAGCAGGATACCAAGTGTGGCAATTCGCACTTGAGCAAATAGAGTATAGAGTTGCTCAAATTTACAATTGATATATGCAAATCCAATGTATATTGATGTAAGTTGCTAGTTGAGAACAGGTAATGGGTAATAGTGTTTACAACTGACAACTGACAACTGACAAATCAGGGTGTTAAAGCTATTACTAAATATCAAATGGTAGATCGGATAAATGATATCGCTTGGCAAGCTCACCAGGGTAGCGTGGCAGCAATTATTCAGGTATTGAATGACAGGCTAGTTATGTCTGGTGTCAGGACTAGAGCAATTTTTGTGAATGGTATTTTACAACTTTTGTGTGAAGCGGCTACGGTAGAGCAACTGGAGCAACCTACTTTAGTGGCAAAAATTAAAGAAATTTTGGACTCGCTTGCACCACGTCATATTCGTCGAGTTAATATCAACAGTCGAATTGTTCGAGAAGAACAATTACTGTGGCTGGAAGAAATTTACCGTGATGCTGATGGTCAACTACTATGGTCACAGGAAATTACTATATCTCAAGAGAATTTATTTAAGCGGTTATTTTCAGATGTAACTGAAGCTTATACTAAATCAAGAAAACCTATTTTAACAAAACCCCAATATTTGCTGAAGAATCAAGATCAGGGCAAAATTTCCGTCAAAACTTTAGTGGTATGGGTTGCTGGTTTATCTTCAGTCATTTTACTAGCGTGGTTACTAGATTCTCGGTTAGGTAATCCACTGAAAAATCTCTTCCCATTAAAAGGTTCTCAATCTTCCCAAACAGCCAATGAAAAACTACCAGAATCATTAAACCGTCCTGGCAGCCAAACTCTCTCTACTTTATCTAATGATCCATTTACAGCTTCTGTACGACTGGCTAACCAAGCTGCTGCGACTAGTAAAACAGCTATAACTGCTACTCAGTGGTTAGAATTGGCTGCTAATTGGCAACGAGCTTCCGATTTAATGGGTCAGGTTTTACCTAGTCACAGCCGCTATCAAGAGGCACAGATTAGAACTAAGCTGTATAAAAAGTATAGTGAGGCTGCTCAAAAAGAAGCTCAGAAAAATAAATCTTAATATTTTTAAACAAATGTAAAAAAACTTAAAAATTGTGGAAAAAGAAGAAACTGCAATTGACCTTAGGATTATGAGTAGATTGTGACATTGTAACAAATTGCTTTATACTGTAAACAGTGAAACGTTAAGAAACATTAAATTATCTTCCCAGTATAGTCATGCAATGTATTGTTAATCGTCGTGATCAATTTTCAGCAGTTTGTCGGTATTGGTTTCCAGAACTGAGTGAAACCGAGAATTTAGAAAAATTTGGCCCTTACTCGAAATTCCCTGGACACGGACATAACTATGTCTTATTTATCTCCATGATTGGGGAACTAGATGAATATGGTATGGTGTTGAACCTGTCTGATGTGAAACACGTCATTAAAGGGGAAGTTACCAATCAACTAGATTTTTCCTATCTCAATGATGTGTGGACAGAATTTCAAGAAACTCTCCCCACTACAGAAAATATTGCGCGGGTGATTTGGCAACGTTTAGCGCCCCATTTACCCTTAGTTCGCGTCCAATTATTTGAACATCCTCAACTGTGGGCGGATTATCAGGGAGAAGGAAAACAAGCTGATTTAACTATCAGAACCCATTTTAGCGCCGCTCATCGTCTTGCGCCTAATCTCAGTGTTGAGAAATATGGTAGATGTACCCAGACACATGGACACAACTATCATTTAGAAGTGACTGTATCAGGGGAAATAGACTCACGCACTGGTATGGTTGTGGATGTCGCTGCTTTAAATCGAGTGGTAGAAGATTATGTGGTGAAAATCTTTGATCATTCTTGTGTGAATGAAGATATTCCCTATTTTGCCGATATTGTACCAACCACAGAAAATATTGTTCGTTATATTAATCATCTCCTAGAATCACCTATTAATGAATTAGGAGTGAAACTATCCAATGTTAAGTTGTTTGAAAGTCATCAACTTTGGGCAGATTATACAAGCAATGGGATGGAATCTTATCTCAATATCAGCACTCACTTTAGTTCGGCTCACAGATTAGCTCACCCTGATTTGAGTTTGGAAAAAAATACGGAAATTTATGGTAAATGCGCTCGTGTCAATGGTCATGGACATAATTATCAATTAGAAGTAACTGTGAAGGGAGAAATTGGTTCCGCTTCGGGAATGATCATTGATTTAGGGGCTTTAAATCAGATCATTACAGATTATGTACTTGAGCCATTTGATCACACTTTTTTAAATAAAGATGTTGCTTTCTTTGGTAGGGTTGTACCAACAGCGGAAAATATTGCTCTTTATATTAGTAATACATTGCGATCGCCTATTCAAGAATTAGGAGCAACACTTTACAAAGTTAAACTCGTTGAAAGTCCTAATAACGCTTGTGAAATCTATACTATTGATTCTGAATCAATATCTGTGAATGCAGAAGTAAGTCAACCAGTATTAGCAATAGTTTAAACACATCCAGATCCCCGACTTATTTGAGAAGTCGGGGATCTTATGATTTAAAAAAATTGACTGACTAGACATTTGAATCCTGGTAATAAAGGACTAGTTAATTCATCTTCATTAAATAAAGTAGCTACTAACTTTAAAACTGCTTGTTGACGACGATATACTTCAACTTGTTTAGAATTAAAATCGCAAATCCAATACTCTTGAACTCCTTGACTAGAATACAATTTTAATTTAGATTCTCTATCACGCTTTTCATTTTTTTGTCCTGGTGACAACACCTCAACTACTAATTCTGGTGCGCCGGTTAAATGTCCACTTTCATCTAATAACCGTTTTAAACATTCATGACTAGCCCAAACTACATCAGGAATCACATTATCTGCATCTGAGAAAATAATTCCTGGGGCAATAGCCACCCTTCCTAAATCAGTTTCATCTGACCAGTTGCCAAGAACTTTAGCTATATTAGCACAGCTAAGTTGATGATTCCAATGTGGTGATCTTGTCACAAATAACTCTCCATCAATAATTTCATAACGGTTTCTGTTATCACCTGAAAATAATTCTAAATCAGCAGTTGTCCAACGGACTGAAGTTGCTTGCATAAAAATCTCCTAGTATTTTCATGATCTAAAAGAATACCGACGACGAGCTAACTTGCGTAAATAGCGATAAATCAACCAAGCAAAAATTCCTAACCAGAAATTTAGCAATACTTTCTCTAGTATAAACCAGAAAATTGTCCGCTCAAACAAAAGTTCCCACCGCAAAGGACTAATTTTTCTAGCTAAAATCAATAACCCAAATAAACTATTTCCACCCAATAACAGCATTAATAACACTAATCCCCTTTGCCAAATTCGCGTTAAGGATGTGTAGCCAGAAATTAACAGCAAAGGATGTTTTCCCTGGAGTTTTCGCAGGAGTTTTTCCAACCGCCAAAACAGCCATAATAGCAAGGGCAAAAAACAGTATGTGAGTAAATATATGGGACTGGGAAATCTCCCAGAAATAGAGAAAATATTCACTAAAGCATGACAAAAAACTGAATTTAACCAAGCGGTGAAAATCAAATTCCGATCTCGATTGCATCTTCTACTAGCAGAAATATATATTCCTAAAGCGTATCCCCAAGGTGCAGAAAACATTACATGGACTGGTGTACTAATGCTGCGTTCTAGAATTGAAGATGTGCCATGAAATAGATAAATCCAGTTTTCTTCCGCAGCGAACCCTAAAGCTACCGCTATAGTAAACAAAAAAACAGTAGTAGCTCGTAAATAATACTGACGTTGTAGATAGTAAATGGGGACAATAACTGCTACTAATTTACAACCTTCTTCAATGGGAGCGATCGCTAATATCTGTCGAAAAACAACACCAAAAAAATGATGCTGTATCTGTTGCCAGTTAGCGACAGTTTCCAGGCGCAATTCTAGGTCAAGAGCGACAAAACCAGATATAGCCCCAATAATGAACAAAACTAGTAAATTTAACAGCGGTGGGGCAGCGGTTGTTCTGCGGTAGTAAAACCACAAAAACAGGAGAGGGGGAATAACTGCCCACAGGACTAAAGATAAATTAGCCACTCACCTGAGCAATGACGGTACGGTGACGAGGACTATTGCTAGTAATAGTAGGATGTTGAAATCCTGCCCCCATTAAAGCTTGTTCGATATCCAAACTGAAATATTCATCTAAATAAGGTTCGGTGCTTTTGAGCAGCGTGAATACATAGGTTGGCATTTTTTTATAAATTTCCGATTTGGGATTCATGTCCATAATTGCTAGGTGACCACCGGGACGCAAAATACGTCTAGCTTCCGCAAAAATATTGTGAGTTGCTGACTGGGGTAATTCATGACACATCAGAAAAATCGAAACCAAATCCAAGGAAGCATCTGTTAGGCCTGTAGATTCAGCTTGGGCATGAACCCAGTTGATATTTGCTCGACGTTCTTGGCTACGATAATTAGCTACAGCTAAGAAGTAAGGAGATAAGTCTAAACCTGTAATTTGGGCTTGGGGGTATACTTTCTGGAGGGCAAAGGTACTCATACCGACACTACACCCCAAATCCATAATATTTTGTGGCTGCTCAGAAATAGAATTTTTCAGGATATCGTGAAAGCTTTGGCGGAGTTTAGCATCTCCTTGGTTTTCAGTTTTCTGCCAAATTTTAGCATGGACAGCACGAGCCGCAGATTCTACTTCACAAGCAGCTTGCCAACTTAGATTTCCGGTTTCGTAGGCGTGGAATGAGGTAACGTAGTAATCTGGATAGTTGAGGTTAGGATTTTGGACTTGAGCGAAATCGCTAGACCAATCACGAGCCTGGAGTTTCTCGGCTTCCTTTGTCCAAAGTACACCAATTTCTTCAGCCCGTTTAATCATCATTTTTCTAGCTTGATGTTTAGCAAAATTGGCTAAGGGTTTAATAGCTAAAATACCATTGACGAAACGGGAAGCTAAATCAGGCTCAGTCTTGATAGTGGTAGTCATAAATCAATTTTCTTGTGGACACTCTTTTTAACTTATGACATTTTTACGGGATTTGAGTTGATATCTGGTTCAATTTAGCATTTTCTTAAATGTTTTTACTCTGTCAAAAGATTAGAGTTTAGTCGCTAAAACCACGAGTTGTTGATAGTTAATTAGACTCATGATGTTATTAACAGTATCAATTTTAATCCATGCTTTTTCCGAGAGTTTTTCCATAATTTTGGTTGTTTCTTCTAAGGTGATTTCTGTCACCGCTGCCAAATCTTTGAGGGGAATATTAAAAATCTGCTTGCCTTGTTCTGATTCTTGACCATAACTATCAGCTAAACTGACTAGAGTATGGGCGAGTTTAACCGCAGGTGGTGACAAACGCATTTGTAAGCGTAAGTTAATTTGCCGGACTCGTCGCACCATCATTTGTAACATTCGATGATGTAACTGTGGATCTTTAAACAAGATTTGAATAAAACGCTCTCTAGAAACACTCAGTAATTTTACTTCTGAAAGAGAAATCACATCTGTTGACCGTGGAGATTCATCTAAAACGGCCATTTCTCCAAAGAAATCACCAGTGCCTAAAATTGCTATGGCAACGGATTTTTCTCCTTTGTTCCGGCGGACTTTCACCCAACCAGAAACAATAAAGTAAACTGCATTACCCCAAGCATCTTCCATTAACACAGCCCGTTCTGAGGGGTAATCATGTTCAGTTGCTATGTTTAGCAGCCATTCTATAGTTTGTGGACTGGCTGTACTTAGCAATGGGAAAGTATCACTAACAATATCTATTTTCATGAATATACGTATTAAATGATTGTAAGTAGGGAATAGGTGACAATTAAAAATTGACAATTATCAATGAGCCATTACCAAGCAATTTGGAAAAAATCCGAGATTTTTACTGATACAAAGCTATTTTTATACTTTGTTTTATGGGTGTGAGGAAAAAATGTTTTTATAGCAATGGACAAGGCGTTTAGGACATCAAGTGATTATACTCAAAACGGCTTAATTATTTGATTCTGTGGGTAGAGGTTTAGCAGTGCTAAATCCCTATAGATATAGGTTTTTCGTGATTTTACAAAAGTCCATGTCCCAACCGTTTTGAGTATATGAAAATCCTTCCACAACAGGGTTTTCTTCCTGACTCTTGCTATAATTCTAAACTCTCAGAGTTTGGGCTGCAAGATAAACTTTTGTCCATTCACCTAGAACTTGATGGGTTTTGAGTTGTAGCTGTTGGGCGATCGCTTCTATGGAGTTACTGGCTTTGCGGAGGTTGAGGATTTGTTGTCCTAAAGGGCTAATTTTTTCCTGAAGTTCTTGCCATTTGGTTTCTGTTAACCCTAGATTATGTTCTTCTAAGGAGGTGGATAGCCAGTTATCAATTAGTTCAGGTTGTCCCTTAATGGCAAAGACTCGCACAGCATGATAACTGAGTTTTTCCCGTAGACGATAGACTTCTTTGATAGGTTTGTTGAGTTGTTTGGCAATTTCTTCTTGGGATTTGCCTTGCAGATATAAGCGCAACCAATCTACTGCTAGTTGTCCAATATTTTCTAATAAATATTGTTCAAATTCTCGCTGTACGAGTTGACGGTTAACTTGTTGTTCTTCTAGCTGTTGAGTTTCTTGATATTTAGCGATCGCTTGATTATCAACTAAGTTAATCGGATTGTCATTATTTTCTGCCAGAATTTCTTCAGAAACAAGTTTTACTAATTCACTGCTAGGTACTTGTGTTAAACCTCCCCGCTGAATTCGCCGCAGGTAGTTAACAAAGCGGTACATTAATATTGGTTGATTCCGAACTGGGCGTAAACAATATTCTTCGACGCTGGCAAATAACAACGTATCCCGCAATCTTTTGTCCGTTGTCAATGCGGAAATTTGCCTCATTTGTTGTTGGATATAAGAGTCGCTTTGGAGTAGTTCTTGAAGGACTTCTTGGAGAACATCAATTACACTCCGTTGGCGATCGCGGCTGAGAGATATCCAAGTCTGAATTTTGTTTCTAATAGCAACAACACTACCCAATCGGCTAATCAGTTGCCGATAAGCCCTTTCTCTGCTTATCCCTAAATAGCGTTTGTGCAGAATTCGCCACCGATATTCCATTGCTTGTTTAGCAATTTCTAATTCTTTGGGATTAAGTAAATTAAACCGTTCTAAATCTACGCCTAAAAGCCAAGTAAGAATACTTTGTCTAGCAGCCTGACTTTGTTCTGGACATTCTGTAGTTAGTCGCTGTTGCCAATATTGAGCTAGATTTGCCCCATCTTCTGTCATAGCGATATTGCGCTCCTCGAAACTCTGTTCTAAAGTTGGCATTACAACCGCCATTTTTATTAATATATGGGATTGGTCATTTATCTAGGATAAATATCTTTTCTTAACAAAAAGAATCATTATTTAAGACGTAGTTTTCTATGAATAAGTTGCCAATTTTCTGAAAATCTTAATTGATAAATTTGGCAACTATTTTGACAATATATAAATTCCTGACCTTGATTTTTACCACTCAAAAAACTGACATAATTAGCTTTACGCCTACTTTGAATGGTAAATATTTATTGCCGTTTATTTGTACTTCAATATTAGATTTAGTGATTTGCTAGAATAGAATAAATTCTTACCAATCACCAATTGAAATTAACTTCTATTAGAAGCAGCAATGATAGGATTTTCCACTGAGTCTCGATATTGTTGAACTTCTGCTGTATAAGCAATAGGTAATACAGCTTCTACGTTTTCATGGGGACGGGGAATAATTACCCAGGATTCGAGAGTACCACCATAAACTTTTTCTACTGCTTCTACACCGGCGGCCATAGCGGCTTTAACTTCGGAAACGTCACCACGAATATTGACTGTAAACCGGGCGCTACCTACTCGGATATAACCAACGAGGGTAACTCGACCAGCTTTTACCATTGCGTCTGCGGCTGCAAGGACAGCGGGAAAACCCTTAGTTTCTAATGATCCGACGGCTTGTAGTGACATTTTTAATCTCCTGTTATGAATATAAAAAGTTATAGGTTGCTACAAATTATTTTTATGAAGGGAGGCTTCAATTTTTGATAGCGAACTTACTTAGAAAATCCGGAAAGGTTCAGATTTGGAGGTGAAGTGGATAGGTAAGATGGTTTCCACATTTTCCGGGGGGTTGGGAATGATGTAGTGGGTAATAACCTGACCACCATAAATTGCTTCACCAGCGGTAATTCCAGCAGCTACAGCTGTTTTTACTTCCGCTACGTGGCCTCTGACAGCAACTATCATGCGACCACTTTCTGCGATACCGTAATAAACAATTGTGACAGCAGCAGCTTTGACCATTGCGTCTGCTGATGCTAAAACCGAGGGAAAACCTAATGTTTCAATTGCGCCAACTGCCATTGGCATGGCTTAAAATCTCCTAAGTTCAGGATCAGTGATTCTTATTTTACGAGGATAGTGTACCGATTTTAATTTTTGAAGTAATTTTCTTTTTTAATTTTTCTCTGGGTATTGCTTGAGGTGATACGCTGTGATCTAAAATGAGGGTTATGTTTCCAAGTTTTCTTCCTGCCACAGTTGGGCAATTAACAGAACTAACATCCATCGCTTTGGCTGAAAATATCCAACGTCAGGCGATTCCTACTTCTTTAAGCAATGAAGCTATTAATACCACTTGTATCCAACAAGGACAGGGTGGTACACCGATTTTATTAATTCATGGTTTTGATAGTTCGGTACTGGAATATCGGCGACTTTTGCCTTTACTTGCAGAAAAAAATAAAGTTTGGGCAGTAGATTTATTGGGATTTGGTTTTACAGATAGATTACCGGAAATTGCTTACAGTGCAGAAGCGATTAAAACCCATCTCTACTCTTTTTGGCAAACTCTCATTAACCAACCTGTGATTTTGGTGGGTGCGTCAATGGGTGGGGCTGCGGCGATAGATTTTACCCTCACTTACCCAGAAGCGGTAAAACAATTGATATTAATGGATAGTGCGGGATTGAAAGGTAATTCCCCATTAAGTAAGTATATATTTCCACCGTTGGATTATTGGGCAACGGAGTTTTTGCGAAATCCGAAAGTGCGTAAGAGTATTTGTAAAACCGCATATAAAAATCCCAGTCTGATTAATGATGATGCTTTGTGTTGTGGAGAGTTACACCTGCAAATGCCTAATTGGACTCAGGCTTTAATTTCTTTTACTAAAAGTGGCGGTTATAGTGCTTTTAAATTTCCGCAACTTGCCACAATTAAACAACCAACATTAATTTTGTGGGGCGATAGTGATAGAATTTTAGGAACTGGGGATGCTCCAAAATTTGCTAAAGCTATTCCAGAGAGTAAGCTAATTTGGATTAAAGATTGTGGTCATATTCCCCATTTGGAACAAGCACAACTTGTTGCTCAACTTATGTTAGAGTTTTGCAATTAATCGAGCAGCGATATCCCCGACTTCTTGCAGAAATTGGGGATATAAGTTATTAAATTCAATCATACAACCAAGTATTAGCAGAAAAATCTGCACTATCTTGATTTGGCTTTTCCTGAAGGCGTTCAATTGATCTATGGGATTTTTTATATTGAATAGACTTGGAAATTTGACTCCCTTGTTGACTGAGTTGTGAATGAGGTTGTTGACTAGGTTGTTTTAAAATCTTGATTTCTTCTAGCAACTGAGAGTTAGAATCTGCTAATTGTAAAGCTGTTTGTTTTGTTTCAGAAAGTTCCTTTATTAACCGTTCTGCTAATACTTCTTTTTCAGAAACAGCTATTTGTAAATCACTAATTTGCTTAATTAGAGTAGATTCTTTTTGTTTTAATCTAGAAACTATTTGTTGCAGTTCTTTAATACTATCTGCCAATTCTAAATGATTATTAATTGGCAAGATAGCTGTATCAGTGGTTTGTATTAGTGTTTCTAATATTGCTTCAGCAGTAATTTCAATTACAGGTTCATCTTGCAGAGGTATAAATTTTGTGTTGTCTTCCTGTATTAAGTTAGAGAGATTTTTTTTAGGCATTATATTATGAACTCCAATTACGTCGTCATTATTCAAGTATACGTCTGGAAGTAACAACAAAATATCAGATATTTTATTATTTCAGGTATTGTAGGGTGTGTTAGAACGAGAAGTTCGTAACGCACCATTATCAAGAATTTGGTGCGTTACGCTGTCGCTCTAAGCGAAGCCATGCCCGCAAGGGCTTTACACACCCTACGTATTTTTTCTACAAAAATTTAGCGCAACCTTACATAGAATTGGCATGACGATAGATAATAGGTAAAATCAAGATGTTTCCTCAATTATTCTTTTCCAATTTTGGCTACTATATCTTGTCCTCGTTGCCATCAAATTATTGATAGTCAAGCAATTACTTGTCCTCAATGTCGGTTATCGCTGAAAGCTTACGGACATCCTGGTATTCCTCTGCACCGCGCTCCAGAAAATGAGCATTTATGTGACAGTTGTACCTATCACTTCGATCATACCTGTAATTTTCCTCAATATCCCTATGCTCAAAATTGTACTCTATATCAAAATATAGAAGAACCTAAATTAGAACTGCAAAAGCAAAATTCCCATCATAGCTTAAGTGCAAAGTTCAATAGTTGGATAAAACGCCATCAAACTTTGTTGTTAATATTAGTTTTGTTATTAGTTTGTTTATTGATAACTTTGTTTACCTCCTGAAATAACATGGAAATTCTAAATTCTAAATTCTAAACTCTTAATTTCCTCAATTGATGAAACCTCTTCTTCAAATACTTCTAAATCAAACCAAAAGGTAGTACCAATACCAACTTCACTTACCAAATTAACTTGACTATGATGTCTGTCAATAATGTTTCTGACAATTGATAAACCTAAACCTGTTCCTTCGAGAGTATGAACTCTATTTTCTACCCGAAAGAATCGGTCAAAAATTGCCTGTTGGTCTTCTGGTGCTATACCAATTCCTGTATCACTAATTTCAATCCTAATTTTACCAGAATGATGGTGAGAATTAGAATTAGCATCTAGTTGATAAGCACGGATAACTACCTTACCACCTGCTAGAGTAAATTTCAGAGAATTACCGATTAAATTACCAAACACTTGCAGCAATAAATCATAATTTCCCAGGACTAAAGGTAAATCAGGAGTCAGTTCCTGGAATAATTCAATCCCTTTGTCTCTAGCATTAAGCTGATAGGTACGTAATGTCTGTTCTAGTGCTTGTGGTAAATCTACCTTATCAAAACTGTAATTACGACCAGATTCAAGTTTTGATAAATCTAAAACATCATTAACTAAGCGAGTGAGTCTATCAGTTTCATTATTAACTGTTTGTAGAAATTCCTGGCGTTCCTCAATACCTAAATCTTCGCCATAATCATGTAAAGTTTCAATATAGGTTTTGATGTTAAATAGAGGTGTCCTTAATTCATGGGAAATATTGCTGATAAATTGGCTTTTTGCTTCATTTAATTCTACTTCGCGGCTAATATCTTGAACAGTGATAGCTATACCTTTAATACTTTCCCTTTGCAGGTTAAGAACTGTGGTTAAAACAATGCGAATTGTACGGGGAGTGGGTTGTTTGAGAAGAATACGAAATTCCGCACTTTCACATTCACCTGCTGCCATTTCATACAAAGTTCGGGATATTTCCATTTGGACAGTATGGGGTAAGTGATGCAGGATATTACTACCAACAACATCCACACTTTCCCAAGCAAAAATTCGTTTGGCTGCGGGATTGACTAATATTACTTGCATATTATTATCAATCAAGACTGCACCATCAGCAATAGTGGAAACTAAAGTTTCTAATTTAGCTTTTTCGGCGGTTAATTCTTCAATATTTTGTTCTTCATAACGCTCTAATCTTTCTGCCATTTCATTAAAGCTAAAAATTAGTTCTCCGAGTTCACCACCTAAGGGAATATCTATCCGTTGTTTAAAATTTCCAGTCGCAATTTGTTTAACACCGACTAGTAATTCTTTGATAGGTTTAGTAATAGTTAAAGCATTAATTACTCCTGCTAAAATTACCATGACCCAAATTGTGATAAAAACAGCAATGGTAACATCACGGGTAAAATTAGTGGATATAACTGCGGTTTGGTTAGGGTTAATGCCGACTGCTAACACACCTAAGTATTTTTTATCTACTATCAGAGGCACAAATACGTCAGTAACTACACCATCGGGGGTGTTATGTTGCCTAACCATTAGCTGATCTTGATTACCAGGATAATCTTCTGGTAGTTGGATATGTCGCTTAATGGTGAGGGAGTTTTCTACCTCTGATTCCCAAAAAGGAATACCGAAGAAGATTTGCCCATTTTCATCAGCGTATAGCATATAACGCACGCTAGAAGTAGCACTGTAGAAACGTTGGGAAAATTGGGCAACTTCAGTGAGATTATGATCGGCAATTAGAGGGGCCACATTAGCGGACAGCAGTAATCCTAAATCACGACCAAAGCGGGTATCATTGAGACGTGCATCTTGCTGAATTGTATTTACAGCCCAGAACGTCAAACCACTCATCACCAAGGAAACCATCAAGGTAGCGACGGCTAAAAGCTTGGTCTGAAGGGTGAATTCTGACCACCAATTGGCGATACTTTCCGCTAGGGAAGCGTTGCCTTTGGCCAGCGCAGCTATCGCTTTTGACACATTAGAGACGAATTCATCTCGGAAATTTCTGAAAATAGCCAGCATCTTAAAATATAGGTGTTAGTAAGTAGTTAGACAAAATTAACTTCATGAGTAGAGTCAGGCAACAGGGAACAGAAAGACGATATGTGTAATTAATTTTGTCCGATTACCTCTTCTTTCTTAATTTAACTATGTTTTTGGATTAATCGTGAAAACTCAGTTGAAACAGAGGTTATGTGATATGACTATTACAATGTAAAATAGGTAATAATCTTTGAGGATTTTTGAAAAGTTTTGGGCGAATATAAAGATGCCTCCGGCACGCTCCGCGAACGTTACTACACCAGCAAAGTCCACCTGCGTGGACTAACGAAAATCAAGGTTTTTTAACCCACGTTCGCGGAGCGTTCCGAAGGAATATGTGGGTTTTGTCTATGTATCCGCGACTTCCAGTCGCCAGGCGGGTTATAAATTAAACTTTTCAAACACCTCTTAAATCCAACAACAAGAATGTTTTAACTTTCCTAGTTAAACCAACATTCTAACTCAGTAAATTATTTCCAAAATACTTATAACCAGATTAAATTCTTTCTATTCTATTTATGACTAATCCTGAAATACCCCGCAAATTACCCAATCAAGCGATCGCTGCAAAAATTTTTCATACTGGTAATATCATTAGTTTATTTATTATGATTACCAGCGGGTTGCAAATTTACAATGCTAACCCTGTCTTTGGTGGGCGTGGGGGATTACCTATTTTTCCCCTTTTTACTTTAGGTGGTTGGTTAGCTGGAGGTAGAGATTGGCATTTTGCAGCTATGTGGCTATTTTCTATTAATCTGTTCTGCTATGGAATTTATATTTTTGTTACCCAACGCTGGAAAAAGAGATTTGTTGGTGTGAATGATATTAAGGCATTACAAAGAAGTCAAAATAGCCAACGGTTAAACTATGCTTGGCATCGAGTTATTTATACAGCAATCATTCCTATTTTATTATTAGCAATATTTACAGGCATAGGAATGTACAAACCTGCTCAATTTTCTTGGATAGTTGATATTTTTGGCAGTTGGCAAGCATTAAGAATTGTCCACTTTGCCTCTGTACCAATGGTGGTGATATTTGTCTACCTTCACTGGAAGTTAGGACAGAATGTCGGCGGAAATACCCTGACAAAATCTATGTTTTGGTAAAGAATAGCAATCTTGAGGAATCAATAGGAGTCAAAATGAATAATCATGAATTTACCCGGAGAAAGTTTTTACAACTTTCTGGTTTATCAAGTATGAGTTTATTACTTGGGGGTTGTGGTACACCCATGTTTGCCGATTTTGTGGGAACAGTTTCTGAACCTCTAAATCAGAAATTTGAAGAATTAATATTTCAGCCTCAAAAACCAGTTCCAGAATTTTTACCTCATCAAATTGAACCAAATAAGTTAATAGTTAATAGCTTTGAATCTACACCAATTATTGATCTAGAAAAATATCGTTTAATTGTAGATGGTGAGGTAAATAATCCCCTTAGCCTCAGTATGGCAGATATTCAAGCTTTACCGCTTACTTCCATGATTATTCGTCATGTTTGTGTAGAAGGCTGGGCAGCAATTGTGCAATGGGGTGGCATTCGTCTGAGGGAAATTATCGCCCTTTCTCAACCTAAATCACAGGTGAAATATGCCTATTTTAAATCAGCAGATGGTTATGATGAAAGTTGGGATATAGCTTCAGTTTTACACCCACAAACTTTATTAGCATATCAAAAAAATGGTGCAGCTTTGCCTGTGGAAAATGGTGCGCCTTTGCGGTTAGCTTCACCCATTAAACTTGGTTATAAACAAAGTAAATGGGTAACACGAGTTACCCTCACCAGTAAGTTATCAATTTCTAAAGGTTATTGGGAAGACAGGGGTTATGAATGGTTTGCAGGATTGTAGATAAAATAGGATTCAGGAGTCAGGAGAAAGAAAATTATCCAATTACCAATTACCTTATTTTTTCACTAAAATATAGGCATTTGTATATTCAGGCAATGTTTGAATATATTGGTAAAAATCTTTTTCACTAGCAAAAGTTCCTGCTAAGAAATCAAGTTGATAAAGATTAGGTAAAAATGCTCCACCTGTATCGGCAATTACGCCCATTTTTAAGCACTTTTTTCCATTTTGATTATCTTCAATGATTATTATTCTCCCTAAACCAACATTCAGAACATCTCCTGCAAATGTAACTCCTGGTTTAATGGATATTTTGGCATCTATTTTATATCCATAGCCTTTAATTGCATCAACTTTTTTAAAATACCAATAACGCTTTTGTGCAGTTGCCTTTAAGCCTCGAATATAAGACATTCCATTATTTCTATCTACGTTTAAAAACTCTTTAGTTCCATCAGTAAAATTCACTAAAACAGTACCCTGCATTAGTGCTGCTTCTAAACCACTGCGAGTTAAATAGGCAATAGGTTTAACTTTCCCAAATTCTTTACCTTCCGGTTCATAGATACCTGATAAAACATCTTGTTTAGTATAGTTAGTGTAAAATTTATCTTGGCTTACTTCTTCATTAATGGCATAGATTGGTGTATTATATTGAGAAGTTTTTTCTCGAGAACCAACATGAATAAAAGCCGCATATTTGGTAATTCTTAATTGTTTCTGTTGGGGATTTTCTGGATTATGGGCAGACCATTTAATTACACGAAAATTGGCGTTAATAAAATTTGGATCTTGTAACCGAGTTGTCCGATTATTAGTAATGTCTTCTTCTAAGATGACAATCATGAAATCTAATGTTTTCAGAATATCTTTAACGGTAACTCCTTGAGTTACTAAGATTCCTGTGCGTTGAATATCTGGATCTTCTTGGGAATATTTTTGAAAATATTTTCTAGTATTTGTGAGTACGGTTAATAAATCAGCTTGATTAAAATTTATGGGATTATTTGGTAATTTTCCTACTTTTAAGACCTGATTAGAATTAATACTATATTGATATTGTTGCCATTCATTAATAACTGAATAAAATATGGATTTTCCACTATTTTTAATATTTATATTAGATGGTTTTTGTGTAGGTAAATCATGAGATAATTCTGCAATTGGAGAATTTCCTATTTGGGATAATGATAAATTTTGAACAATCTGTTGCTGTTGAATTGGTTGTTTATTAAGATAACTTACTACTAACAAAGTAGTAATAAATGCTGTGATTTTGACTTTTTGATTAAAGAGGATACGCATAATTCATGAAGATAAACAACGATTATGCCTCATTTTAGCATTCTCAGACGTATTGACAATGGGCAATATGCCCAATTCAAGTCATTAATCATCCATTTCTTTTAAGGTGGCTAATGCTGAAGGTGATAACCTGCTAAGATAACGGAATATCCAATATTTAACTATAGTGTCTAAAATCACAGGAAATGTTGCAATAAATACAAATATATAATTTCTACTCGCTGGTAAACCTAAGTGTTCTGCAAATCCTTCCAGAATTATTTCCCAGCCATGTGGTGAATGAAAGCCCACAAATACATCTGTACATAAGATAATTAAAAAGGCTTTGGCACTATCGCTTAAACTATAAACTATTTTATCTAGAAAGTATTGAAAAGAAATAATATCTTTGGCACTAAAAACAATTACTAATGCGAAGCTAATTAATGCTATAATATCAGCAAATATATTACTAATAGCGTTCACACTTTTCTCTCGAAATTCTGCCGCTAGTTCTATGGCTTTTTCTTTAATCTTGGAGTCTACATTTTCCTGGGAAATTTTGGCTTCTGAATCCAGTAAATTTTTAAACTTTAATTCTGCTGTAAATATTTTTAATTCATGAAAGGCTTTTGCTTCCATGTCTTCATTGAGAAAAATTTGGTTAGAGTTCCCATTTCTGATACTTTCTACTATAGGCAGGATCAATATCTGCTTGGATAGTTGATGAGTTAGGAGGGGAATAATAATTAGCAATAATAAGAATTTGACAGCAATGGTTGTCCGCTGTCTGGATATTTGATATTTCTTGATAAATTCTTGATCTGCACTCGGAGATATATCACTCAGAATTTTTTTAAAGGTTCTGCCGATTGATCTGGGAAATATGCCAGTTTTTAAGAATGTAAATGGTTGCGAAGATGTATCTTTATTAGAGGATTGTGATGATTTTTTCACGGTAGGATAAATCTTGCTAGTTTGAGTCCAAAGTTAGATGCAGCCATGATCATGATCATTACCAACAACTATAACAATTAAAAAGGTTTATATTCAACTGTAAAATAAATACCATTTTCTTGTAGCGTATTACCAGTTCTATCTAACTTAACTAAGGGAATACCCCAATCAATTCTAGCGTTAAAGTTGTTACAACTAAAAAGCATAAACCTAATCCAACGGATGATAAAGTTTTTTTGATAATTTTAGTTTCAGAATCAGAGTTATTCCAAATTGTCCCAAAATCGAAAAAGGGAGATAATTGGATAATTGGATTGTAGTTTGCAGTTTGGGTATTTTCAGGATTGGGGTACATATTTCTGCGGATGCAAATAAGCCATTATCAGCTAATAGTTGATCTTGACGATAACCTCTAACACTCTGTTGTCCTCCAATACTTAATTGTTCGAGAGAGACTAGAGGACGTCAGCTAGTTGTAAATCAGAGCTACAGCTTGTTTAGCTTCTTGAGGATTTCCCATTTTTTGATAAACTAAACCTAAATTTCGCCAAGCTATAATTTGTGGCTCTACCGGACTTAGTATGCTAAACTGGAGGGAACTCTTAACTGGGAACAGG
>JBAXRM010000044.1:0-27136 GCA_037131225.1 Nostocales cyanobacterium ELA583
AGGGGGTTGGGGGTGGGGTTTTTGTACCTCATAACACCGGGAAGTGCTGTAAGTAAAAATCCGTTACAAGTTGCACAAGAATTAAATGTGCTGCTGAATAATTGTCGTCTAGCATTCTTAACTAATTGATGGATATTGCTGAATTTGTATAAAAAAATCAGCAATTCCTACCTTTGATAAAATAGGTGATTATCAAAATCATTGTAAAATTGCAACCGACCAGTTCCCACAACTAAATTATTCGTCTTTTCACCAGAGGAAATAACATGAACTCGAAATAGATAAATACCTTCGCTGGTGGGATTATAAAAAGGTTTTAAACCGATAGTAATTGTTTGATTTGCAGAAACTGGTTTATCAAAAGTAGCAATGATAGTTTGTGGTTGAGTTGAACTTTTGCTTAGTGTAATATCTATCTTTTCTTTTTGTTCACTTTCTTCTACAAAAGCAAAACTGTCTTTCTGATTGAATTTAATATTTTCTACACCTTCTATTTGTGTTAAAACAACCTGTTGCAGTTGCCAATTAGCCAGAGATTCTGGTAATTTGATTGTAAAATAATAAGTTGCATCCCAAGAACCTGTTTGATTATAAGTTGTTTTGGCAGTTAACAACGGTTTTGGTGGTATCCCGTAGGTAGTAGGCACAGATAACAAAAAGATTCCTGTACTAATAGCTAGAGTTTTACAAAGAGTTTTAAAGTTGTTCATGTTTTTAGGATTTGATATTTTAAATAGGTTTTTTATTGCATTACACCCTTTTAGTTTAGCAAGTGGAACTTATTAATGATTACAATACTGTTTGGTTAAGAGTTTTTGTAGGTTGGGTTAGAGGATGTTTTAAAAGTTTTCAATGTATAAATTAACCCCTCTCCAAACCTCTCCCCGAAGCGGGGTGAGGCTTTGAAACCCCCCTTCCCTAAGAGGGAAGGAGGGTAGGGGGGTTAGGTTTTTGGAGATTATTGGTTTTATTTAATACTTTTCAAACACCCTATTAAGCGACAGCGCAACCCAACAAACGTCCGTAAATGTTGGGTTTCCTAATGTCAACCCAACCTACCTGATTTAATGTTTTTAGATTATGACAAGTATAGGTTGTTTGAAAAATGGTTTTAATTGCATGATTAACTCCCGAATAATCAAAATGAATTAGATTGAGTGTTGGGTTAACCAAGCTTCTAAATCAGCAACACTAGAAAAGTCTAATAACGCCTCTCCTAAGTTTTCTAACTGTTCAATTGATAATCCTATAATTCGCTCGATTAATAACGAATCAATTTCCCCAATCCGACGATGTAGTAGACGCAGTATTAAGTTTTTTTCTCCTTCTTGCTTTCCTTCTTGTCTTCCTTCTTCTTTAGCTTGTTCTCTATTTCTTTGATAAAGTGGTTCTAGTCGCATAATTAACTCCCTATCATCTGTTTCTAGTTCTTGATTTACTCTCAAATTTTCGCGCAAGTTGTAAACTAATTCCAGGGTGGCTTTTTGGTAAGGGTGATCTAATGGTAACGCCTGCAACTCGATAATTGCTTGTGATTGTACGCTTCCCCTACCCAAAAGCCTCAACCATAAAGTCTCCGGTGTTTGTGGTAGTTGGTGTATTGCCACAATTGCTGTTCGCAAGGCATCTGCTAAAAAATGTACTCCCGATAACCAACCTTCTTTTTGGATAGTTCCAAAGCTAGATAAACGAATTTCAGATATGGTGGGGGTTAAAATCCACAATTTAGGAATTTCTGACTCCTGAAGTTTGATTTTATTGGCTTTGGCTTCTCGTCGCAATGAAGCCTTGACTTCTAATAATTTGAGAATACAGTCGCAGATTTCATCGCTAGAAGCTGGATTGCGGTATGGTTCTATTATCGCAGGATTTTCGGCAAGTCTTCCTAGTAAGCCCAGTATTTGTAATTTAGAAGTTTGTTGTTTAGCAGGTGTGAATAAAACATCTATTTCTTTAATTTCTCCTGAGACTTTTTCTGACGCTTTGACTTCTCCGTAATCTTTTAATAATTCTTCTAGATAGTCTTTGGCGAATTTATCATGTATGAACCTAGTCATTAAATTTTAATTTTGAGTAAAATCTGGGAAATAATTTAGACTCCTATTATATAGCATTTAGCAATTGATTATGCACAAATTCTAAAACCTGCTTTATCTTCTGAACAGGAAACTTGGATAAGGGAGATTTTAGATAATATTTATACATTGTAATTATAACTGATACTTTAGCTTGCAACCTTTCCTAAAAAACTGTCGAAATAATTGGTATTGATTAACCCATTTTCTACCAATATTCGACGTACAGCTACCAAATGCACAGGTTGAACATAAGCCCGTTGTTCATAATCTGGTAAAATGACCAAAGTTCCTGGCGATGGATATTGATAGATTTGTTGAGAACCTGTTGTTGGTACTTTAGTAAAACCTATCTTGAAAAGCAACTGTTCTAGGTCAGTAAACTGAATATTTCTAACCATGATGACGAATCACTGCCTTTAACTGGTTTATAATATCATTTATTAAGTATTTGGTGTGTTACGCGATCGCTAACACACCCTACGTACTACTAAAAAGTGATCTGTAAAAGTTAAAGTTTGACTGCGGCGGCTCAACTAGACCGTTAGACCACCAACGCACAACGCACATCGATCAGAAATAAAGGATAAAGCCATGTCCAAAGAACTCCCTGGTTTATTACTAATAGCTATTACACCTATCCTTATTGTGTCCTGTGTCAATAATGACAAGCCTTTGCCTTCACCTGTTACCGAAATCACGTCATCACCATCTCCTCTCGAAGAAACTCCATCGCCTTCAAACAACCCACAGGAATTTTCCTCCATTCCATTCAACTCATCTGAATGTACGACGTATTCCAAGTCTACAAAGACAAAGATTGGCGTTAGTGAAGGGAGAATTGTTCCTGATGGTGAATTATTGTCAGAATTTACCTTCTTCCCAGATAAGAGGGTAAGAAAGAGATCTTACGCATTTGGCACTCTATCACTTGAGGGGACTGGCACGGCTCAATTTTATGAAGGTAACAAGGAAACATTTACGGTTACTGGTTCACAGCTAGGTGTAGCGAATGGAGAGGTGAGCAAGCTCTATCACACATTTAGGTGGTTCAGTAGAGATGGCAAAATACAACTGGTAGACCAGTACGGGGGTGTTTATACCAAGAGTGATGATTCGTCCTGTTAGCTTGGTTGATGGCAGAGATATGGGAGAAGCTTCCTGTCAGTTATAATGCCAGATAACGATGATCGGTTTAGTGCGATCGCCTATTTTGTAAATTGGGTTAAAGGAAGAAAACCAACATCCTCGAAATAAAGATGAAATGCAGTAGAATAGAGCTTTGATAAATACTCGCTTATTGCTGTGAACGGAAGTGTCTACATCGAAACTAGCATTCTGGGACATCTCACCGCTAGACCAACCGACAATTTAATAGTTGCCGCTAATGTCAAGATTACTCAAGACTGGTGGAATGAATATCGTCGCTCATTTATGCTTTATGCTTCAGAAATCGTTGAAGATGAGGCCGGTAAAGGAGATCCAGAGATGGCTAGTCAACGATTAAATTTGTTACAATCCCTAATGCTTCTTGAACTGACGGAAGAAGCGTTTGAACTGTCGCAAGCCTTTCTGAGTCAAAGCAATCTTCCCCAAAAAGCATTCAACGATGCTTTACACATGGCATTGGCAACCGTCTATAACTTAGATTATCTGTTAACATGGAATTGTAAGCACATGGCAAATGCCCAAATTCAGCGTAAGCTGGCTCAGATTAGTTCTGATCTTGGATATGTATTGCCAGTTATTTGTACTCCCTATGAGCTTATTGGATATAATTTGGAGGTTTAGTCATGTATAAAAATGAAATTCTCGATGAAATTCACAAGTATAGGGAAAAATACGCTCAATCGTTTCAATATGACTTAAGAGAAATTTTTAATGACTTAAAGCAGAAGCAACTAGCTCATAAAGATAGATTAGTCAGGTTGCCAATCAAGCGATCGTCTTATCAGAAAAAGACATAGTTTTTCCTGTTCCTTTGCGTTCGGAAGAAAATGAACCTGTGATTGATTTACAGAGGCTAATTAATGAAATCTATGAACGCGCTAGATTTGATTTAGCCATTGATTATTCACAAGTTCTAAAACCTGCTTTATCTTCTGAACACGAAACTTGGGTAAGAGGAATTTTGGAGAGTATTTAAGTTTTATCTAACACGTTTGTTCATAAATAAAAGTTAACTGGCATATTTATTAAACATCAACTTTATAATTCAGTTCATGTTCATCCCCTGGTAGTCCTCGAAAACCCCAGTTATGCTTGGGTGTCTCGGAAATCGTAATCTCTAAATCTTGCGGAGAAATACCCAGTGGTTGTAATCGTTCAAATAGCATACGAATTAACTGTTTTTTAGCTTCCACACTTCGCCCTTCAAACATACTAAACTCAATAATAGTATAGCGATCGCTACGTCCTGATGGATAATAAAAGTCGGATTTATCTAACGAAAAAAAGCGATGAAATCGTTTATCCGCCGGATATTGTAACGCTTCCATAACACAACTATGAATAGCATCTGAAAGCCGCTGTTTAATGGGGTTCAGATAGTCCTTTATTCCATAAATTTTCACTTGAGTCATACATTTTCCTTTCAATCAATATCTAATTTTACACTGGGAAGAGAGTAGGCGGTTACTAGGTCGCGCTTCGCTATCGCTCTGCTTTAGTCTAAACTCCAGGCTGAAAGTACAATAAAATTATCCTTCATTTAAACCCCATCATGGTTATCCCAGAACTCGAACAACAACTCCTTCAGCTTTCCCATAACGATAAACTGCATATTATTCAAATCCTTGCCCAAAGCCTAACTACAGGCAACACCCACTCAGAAAAACCTACTAAAATCTCAGAATTTTTCCGTCAATCCCCCTTGGCTGAACTCAGTGAAGAACTCGACTTGAACCGCGATCGCAGTCTACCCCGCGATACGTTCACCCTATGACCTATTTATTACTCGTAACGAAAATGATTTTGCTGGTACTGGAGTTGTCATCATTAATCCTTGGTCTTGACTTTTAGCAGAAATATGTCAAACTAATATTTAGATAACCTAATTATTTGAATAAGGAAGTAAATCCGACTCGTGACGAAACTTACGGGAAGAATAGAATCTGCGGAAATACCTGCACAAGTTCCAAAGTCAGTAATATTACAAACCTTGGAACTGACGCGCCGCTTTGAAAAATCAACAGCCGTTGATACTTTGAATATATCCGTTGCATCAGGAGAAGTTTTTGGTTTACTTGGTCCCAATGGTGCGGGAAAAAGTACGGTAATTAAAATGTTAACTACCTTGCTACCAGTCAGTAGCGGGAAAGCATACTTAGCCGGTTATGATGTGACTCATCAACCTGATGCAGTCAGAAGAGTAATAGGTTATGTACCCCAGGCTTTATCAGCAGATGGGACTTTGACGGGTTATGAAAATCTGTTAATATTCTCTAAATTGTATGATATTCCCCCTCGACGCAGAAAACAGCAAATCGCTGAAGTGCTGGAATTCATGGGTTTGGAGGATGTAGCACATCAGTTAGTGAGAACTTTTTCTGGGGGAATGATTCGGAAACTGGAAATTGCTCAAGCTATTTTACATCAACCCCAAATCTTATTTCTAGATGAGCCAACAGTCGGATTAGATCCAGTTGCAAGAACACAAGTATGGCAACTTGTACAGCAACTGCGGATTGAGTACGGTACAACCATCTTTTTAACTACCCACTTTTTAGAAGAAGCAGATCATCTTTGTAATCGAGTGGTGATTATGAATCAGGGTAAAGAAATTATCACCGGTTCACCGTCAGATTTAAAAGCCGCTATTGGGAAACCAGAAGCAACCTTAGATGATGTCTTCATCCACTACGCAGGAAATCAATTAGTATCAGGAGTGAGTTATCGTGAGACTGCAAGAACCAGACGTACCACTCAACGGTTGGGCTGAACCTAGATATAATCGCCCCAAAGGGATTTTTTCTAATATTAAAGAACTATTTACTAAAACCCTGGTAATTACTGAATTGGAAGTGCGGAAACTCCGCCATGATCCTAGTGATTTAGTGATTCGGGCTGTACAACCGGCTTTATGGCTGCTGATATTTGGGCAAGTATTTACTCGGACTCGTGCTATCCCTACAGGTAATTTACCTTACTTGGATTTTATGACTCCCGGTATTTTGGCTCAGAGTGCGCTGTTTGTTGCTATTTTTGCTGGGGGAATGACATTAATTTGGGAACGTGATTTAGGGATTTTGCAGAAATTCTTAGTTGCACCCATACCCCGTGCAGCGATTGTCTTGGGTAAAGCTTTTGCGGCTGGGATTCGTTGTTTTTTCCAAGTGGTGTTTATTTACGTTTTAGCGTTTTTGTTGGGTGTACACCTCAATCTCAATCCTTTGGGTTTCTTGCAAGTTGTGCTAGTCATATTTTTGGGAGCAGCTTGTTTTTGTACCTTTTCACTGATCATTGGCTGTTTGGTGAAATCGCGGGAAAGATTTACGGGTATTGGGCAATTAATCACCATGCCGTTGTTTTTTGCCAGTAATGCCATCTATCCTATTTCCTTAATGCCAAGTTGGTTAAAGGTCATTTCCCACTTGAATCCTTTGACTTATGAAGTGGATGCTTTACGGGGTGCAATGCTGGCAAATGGTTCAAGTATTTATGGGTTTGGGTTAGATTGTACAATTCTCTTGCTAACATTAATAGGTTTAACCTACATCTGTGGCCGACTTTATCCACAGGTGGCGATTTGACACTCTCACTGGCTAAAGCCGGTGAAATTCTTGGTTCACCGAAACCACTTAATTTAGATTCCTTGCGTTTTCTAAACCAGAGGTGGGATTCTCCCCAAGCGACTTCGGGTATGCCCTACCCTAGTTGCCTTGCGGCAAGTTCTTTTTTTAGTTGAAGCAAATCTGCTTCAAAATCCTGATTGCCTAGCACCTGTAAATCTTTTACCTATTACCAGGAGGAAGCTAGAACAATGTAATAGAACCCAATAGATTTAATTGTCAAGGTACAGTGTCTGCGGTTTAGGCAGCAATCGGGTTTTTAGACAGGTTAATTACCCTTCCTGTATAGGTAACATTATCCATAAAATGCTAAATTATGGCAAGAGAAAATAGAAATTGATGACGGGGATTAAAATCTCACGAGCCGCTTATATCTCTTTCTCTAAAGCCTCTGAGCTTTACGCTTACCGGGCATTCCTGTAATCTAGAGAAAAAAGATAGATATTATGAGTTTGGATAAACCCTCTGAAGAATGTGCCGCTAGGGTGATGGAAACTGTCCCCTTATTGATGCGGTTTATCCGATCTGAAATGCGATCGCACAGTTCTGACTCTTTATCTATACCACAATTGCGATCGCTCGCTTTTCTGAATCGCAATCCTGGTGCTTCCTTGTCTGAGGTAGCAGATCATCTCGGAGTCACCTGTGCTACAGCATCCACAACTATAGAAAAATTAGTTCAACGAAATCTGGTGCAACGGACAGATAATCCTCAAGAACGACGACGAGTAGTCCTGAATTTGACGAGAGAGGGAAAACTGCTTTTAGAGCAATCCCAGGAAAAAACTCGCGGGGAAATTGCGGAGATTCTAGGGAGTTTGACACCAGAGCAAGTATTACAAATTGAATCAGGCTTGACTCTACTAAAAAATGTCTTCGAGCAAACAGAAACCAACTCACCATAACAGTAAGGCTGCACAACACGATCCTTTTGCAGCCATGAGATTTCGAGATTATCGGCTATTTACCATTGGGCGTGTAGTCCTCTTCACGGGGGGACAAATGCAGACGGTAGCACTGGGCTGGGAGCTATATGAGCGGACAAATTCAGCGCTGGCTTTAGGTGGAATTGGGTTGGCGCAGGTTCTCCCCATGATTGCCCTAACTTTGATTACGGGACACGTTGCTGATAAAAGCGATCGCAAAAAGATTACTTTATATTCAATGCTGCTATTAATGTTTTGTTCACTAACTTTAGCGGCTATTTCCTATTATCAAGGTGCAGTTTTTCTAATTTATGCTTGCTTATTATTAACAGGTGTAGCCAGGGCATTTCTCAAACCTGCGGGTGATGCGCTGATGTTCCAGTTAATACCTACCAGTGCTTTTACTAATGCAGCGACTTGGAATAGTAGTAGTTTTCAATTAGCGTCGGTAATTGGGCCAGCTTTGGGAGGATTTAGTATTGCTCTGTTTAGGAATGCGACGGGGGTATATATATTATCTGCGATCGCAGCACTATCATGTTTTTTCCTCACCGCAGCCATTAAACCACAAAAAACCAACTTTAAAAAAGAACCAATATCCCTGAAAACTCTAGCTGCTGGGGCTGAATTTGTTTGGAATAATCAACTCATTCTTGCAGCTATTACTTTAGATTTATTTGCTGTTTTACTGGGTGGTGCAGTGGCATTATTACCCGTTTTTGCCAAAGATATTCTGCACGTTGGTCCTGTGGAATTGGGCTATTTACAAGCTGCCCCATCAATAGGTGCATTGACTATGGCAGCATTGTTAGTATATTTGCCACCTATCCGCAAAGCTGGCCCCGCACTACTTTGGTCGGTTGTCGGGTTTGGGATTGTAACAATTATTTTTGGGTTATCTCGTTGGACATGGTTGTCGTTGTTGATGTTGGCATTTAGTGGGGCATTAGACAGCATTAGCGTGGTGATTCGTCATACTTTGGTGCAAATTCGTACTCCTGACCATTTGCGAGGTCGAGTTGCGGCTATCAATAGTGTGTTTATCAGTGCTTCTAATGAGTTGGGGGGTTTTGAGTCTGGTTTGACTGCGGCTTTATTTGGTCCCGTGTTTTCTGTCGTTGGTGGGGGTATTGGGACGATTTTGGTGGTGGTTGCAACAGCCGCAATTTGGCCGGAGATTAGGAAGTTGGGGGCGTTGCATGAGGATTTATAGGGGAAAGTATCTCACGCAAAGGCGCAAAGGAAGAAATGCGTTAATATTGTAAGATATATGTAGGAAATATAATTAGGGATAAGTATGTCGGCTAAAGATGTCTTTCATCAAGTTGTCAAAAAAGCTCTACAGAAGGACGGTTGGCAGATTACTCATGATCCCCTATCAATTAGTGTAGGCGGAGTAAATCTGTCTATTGATTTAGCCGCTGAAAAGCTGATTGCAGCGGAAAGAGAAGGAGAAAAAATTGCTGTTGAGATCAAAAGTTTTTTGGAGAGGTCGTCTGCAATTTCGGAATTTCATACAGCATTAGGACAGTTTATTAATTATCGAGGTGCATTAAGAAGACGACAGCCAGATCGTGTTTTGTATTTAGCAGTACCTTTAACAACCTATAAGACATTTTTTAATCTTGATTTTCCTAGAGATATGATTGAAGAGAATCAAGTCAAAATGATTATTTATGATGTAGAGCATGAGGTGATTGCAGAATGGATAAACTAACTAGATATCGCCAGCTTGTACAGCAAATTTTACAAGAATATAGCGAACAAAGACCTGCTAATGGAAATATAGAAGTTGAGACAATTTTTGATACACAACGTGACCATTATCAAATAGTTCATGTAGGTTGGGAAGGTCAAGAATGGATACATAGTTGTATTATTCATATTGATATTAAGGGTGAAAAAATTTGGCTGCAATGGAATGGTACTGAAGATGATATTGCAAATAATTTGGTTACGGTGGGAGTTCCAAAGGAAGATATTGTCTTGGGATTTCAATCTCCTTTTATGAGGAAGTTTACAGAGTATGCTGTGGGTTAAAGTATTTTGTTTACAAGGTTGTATTATTTAAGTTTTTGAATCAGGGAAGATGCACGTTATTAGTTTTAAAATATTAAGAGAATATGCGAAAAATCATGCTGATTGTGAAGAAGCACTGAACAACTGGTATAAAATTGCGAATAAAGCTAACTGGTCAAATTTGGTTGCAGTACAGCAGGTTTTTCCTAAAGCTGAGGCTGTAGGTAATTTTACAGTTTTTAATATTAAAGGCAATAAATACCGCTTAATTGTTAGTATAGACTATGAAGGTCAATTAATTTATATTAAATATATCCTCACTCACGCGGAATACGATAAGGACAATTGGAAAAATGACCCTTACTTTTAATCCCGACAAATACAAAGAACTATTAACAGCTTATCTTCCCAAAGTTATCAAGACTGAAGCAGAAAACGAACAAGCTTTAGCCATTGTTGAAGATTTAATGCACCGAAAACGCAGTCCAGAAGAAAATGAACTCTATCAATTGCTAATTACTTTAATTGAAAAATTTGAACAAGAGTATTATAAACCTAATCAGCAAAATAATCCTCAATCTATGCTCCTATTTCTTTGGGAACAATCTGACCAAAATAAAGCCGATTTACAAACTGTTTTAGGATCTGAAACTTTAGTTGATGACATTTTAAATGGCAATCAGAAAATAAATCCAGAAGTAACCCAAAAATTAGCAGATTTTTTTCATGTGGAAGCAAGTATATTTTATGAATAGGACTATTCTGTAGAGACGTTCCCGAAAACATCTCTACATTAATTAACAGTGTTCTCCAAAAAAATCCCTAACTACCCAACCGCTACCGGAACTTTATAATAAACCGGCTCATTCCCTGCTTTCCACTTGATATTGCACCCAATACTCGGCTTTTGCTGCCAAGTAATGTCCTCATCAGCTAAAACATAATTAATCGCTTTCCGCAAATCTTGTCCAGTCACAGGTAAATCATTTTTTGGACGACTATCATCTAATTGTCCTCGATAAGCCAGCTTTCTATTAGCATTAAATACAAAAAAGTCTGGAGTACAAGCTGCAAAAAAATCTTTAGCCGCTTTTTGACTTTCATCATAAAGCAAAGGATAGGATAAATCTATTTCCTGGGCAAAATCTTTAAGTAATTCTGGTGCATCATTAGGATGAGTATTAATATCATTAGAACTAAGTGCTAAAATACCCACATTTCTATTTTTGTAATCTTGTCCTAACTTTGCCAATTCAAATTTGATATGTTGCACAAAAGGACAATGACGACTAACAAATATAACTACTAAAGCTTTTTTATCAGCAAAGTTTGCCAATGAAATCGTTTTACCTGAAACCACATCTGGGAGATGAAAATTAGGTGCTAAAGTCCCCAAAGGTAACATTGTCGAAGGTGTTAAAGCCATAAAATCCAATTCCTTAAATTATCAAATTACAATTATTTAATGCTTGTAAATCTAAAACCTCTCTCCAAACCTCTCTCCTACAAGGAGAGAGGTTTTGATTTCCCCCCTTCCCTTTAAGGGAAGGGGGTTAGGGGGTTAGGTTAAGCTGCTACAAGATTGGGAATATATGCCGCAGAATCACCTTTAATGGCTTGACTATACTTACCGTCAATTCCTAAAGGAATATCACCAGCAATGGTTACACGCTGTACCCGACGGGGTTGATCTCCATAATCAGCAACGGCATAATGTTGAGTAGCGCGGTTATCCCAAAATGCCACATCACCAACTTTCCAGCGCCAACGTACTGTATTCTCAGGTCGTGTAATATAAGATTGCAACAAGCGAATAATATCGGCTGATTCAGTGGGAGATAAACCGCGAATTTGCCGCACAAAACCACCAATAAACAAACCCTTTTCCCCAGATTCAGGGTGAATTCTCACCACTGGATGCAAGGTTTCATACACCGTTGAAGTAAACACATCTCGGTAAGATTTGACTTCTTCAGGTATATCAAAGGCTGTGGCATAATCATAAGCATTGCTATGTACAGCCCAAAGTTTGTCAGCTAAATTCCGCAAATGCTCCGGTAAATCTTGGTATGCAGTCACCGAATTTGCCCAAATAGTATCCCCTCCCGCCGGCGGAATTACCAACGCCCGCAAGACCGAGCCAAGGGGCGGACGATCTACAAATGTGACATCGGTGTGCCAGTTATTGGCACGGGCAACAGTGCGGCTATAATCTAAATCCAATACTTCTGGATGTCCAGGAAGTGATGGAACTGTGGGATGTGCGGTAGTGATTTCACCGAAACGACGCGCAAAATCTACTTGTCCATTAGCATCAAGTTCCTGTCCACGAAAGAAGATGACTTTATATTCAACTAAGGCTTTTCTAATTTCGCTGATGATTTCATCACTGAGATTTTCAGCTAGATTAACACCTTTAATTTTTGCACCGATACGTCCAGCAATTGGTTTAACTTCTATGTTTTGATAACTCATAAATCTGTGTTCTCAATTTAGGAATAGTTGATTGCAGCGTTTCACTAAGCAGCCACAGGAACAGGAGCAGCAAATTTAGCATATCGCTCAATATAAAACTCTTTGGAGTGAGCGATCGCCTTTACAGATTCACGTTCTTTGAGCGCGTGTTTCCATTGTTTCAAACGAGTAAATTCAGCAGGGATACCAAAGCCACGATAATGTTTAAGAGCAGCCCATCTTTCAAACCAGGGGAAAAAGGTAAAATCGGCCAAACTGATAGATTCACCAAACCAATAGGGACCATCTTTAGAAAGTTTTCCTAAACCTTCATTTTCAATAAATTCTAGATGTTTGTAGAGTTCTTGTTTCGCTTCTTCTTGTTTTTGGAAATCTGGACTGCGTAATAGAGTAGAAAAAGCAGGAACTAATCTAGTATTAGCAAAATCTATCCAAATTCGAGCCTGAGCTTTTGCAATGGGGTTGGTAGGTAAAAGAGGTGGGTTAGGAAATACTTCATCCAGATATTCGTTAATAACTGCTGATTCCCAAACTCGATTTTCTCCATGAGTAATTGCAGGTACTTTTCCATAAGGAGAAACTTTTGTAAAACCTTCTGGTTTATTTTGCAAATCAATTTCAATCAAATCAAAATCAATACCCTTTTCTTGAAGTACCAAGCGGGTACGGTGAGCATAAGGACAAACAACCGCACTATAAATCTTAATGTCAGCCATGTTGGAGTTCCTTTGTAAATTAGGATTTGTGTTGGGGTATGGGGAATTTGTTGACATCAAAAACCCAAATCTTAAATAATTTAGATGTAGAGACGTGACCTGGGTAGGGATTCTCGTCTCTACATTCTTTTCCAGCAGATGTCTAATACCAAAACTAGCGCAGACATGACTATTGCCAGTTATCTGTGCATCACCCGTGACGGGTTGGGACAAAATAAAAACTACAGTTTGTTGACCGACTTATCGGTGTTTGTTTTAGTAGTATTACATGACCAGAAAGAAAATTCAAGTGGTTTAACTAAATTTATGGCTGACTAATGATTAGTATATCTAAATAATTGTTAAGTTATACTTGAGGATAAGACGTAAAATCAAGAACTATGAATACAAATACTGATATTACTGGTTTTCATGCACATATTTATTTTGATACCGTAAGTCGTGAAGCGGCTGCTCGTATAAGAGAAGGTTTAGGTGCTAAATTTGATGTAAGATTGGGACGTTGGCATGAACAGCCTATAGGACCACACCCCAAATCCATGTATCAAGTAGCTTTTTTACTACATCAGTTTGGTGAAGTTGTGCCTTGGTTAATGCTTAATAGAGAAGGTTTAGATATTTTGGTTCACCCAGAAACGGGAGATGATGTCAAAGATCATACTGATAATGCTCTGTGGTTAGGAGAAAAACTACCGTTGAATATTGAGTTTCTGCAAAGGTTGAAAACTATTTAAATTTACAAAAATGCTTTCTCACACAGTTCTTTTTGACCTAGATGGAACTCTCACTGATCCTAAACCGGGGATTACTCGGTGTATTCAGTATGCTTTATCGGAACTTGGTTATAAACCACCAGATGCTAATGAATTGCTTTGGTGTATTGGACCACCACTGAAAAGCAGTTTTTCCCAGTTATTACAAACCTCTGATGACACATTGCTGGAGGAGGCAATTTTACTATATCGAAGTCGCTTTTCTACGATTGGGTTATTTGAAAACTCCCTTTATCCGCAAATTCCCAAAACCCTAAAAATTATTCGTGCTGCTGGTTATCAGACTTTTGTAGCGACTTCTAAACCTCAAGTTTATGCTGAACGAATTATTAAATATTTTGATTTAGCACCTTTGTTTGATGGTGTTTATGGTAGCGAATTGGATGGTAATAGAAGTGTGAAAGGTGATTTAATTTCCTACATTATAGAGAGGGAAAGTCTTTTACCTTCTGCTGTAGTTATGGTAGGCGATCGCCTACATGATATCATCGGAGCTAAAAAAAATAATATTGCTGCAATTGGTGTGACTTATGGTTATGGAAGTAGGGAGGAATTGGAAACTCACAAAGCTGATTTAATTGCTGATTGTCTAGATGAGATTCCTACATTACTACCTTTGATTTTTGGTTTTGATATGTAAATTCACAACAAAAAATAAGAGTAATTAATTATACGGCGTAGTTGAGTCAAGAAAATTTCAGCAAATTTTATAATCAGATTACTTGATATATAGTAATATAATAGTAATAGATAAGTTACTGTTAATAACAAAAATAAAAACAAAAAGTAGTTATTATGGCATTAATTAAAGATTTTAAATAAACTGTAAATATTTAGTTAGCATTGAGAGAAAGTTTATGGACACTGAATTAGAACAAAAAATCTATCGAATACTTGTTGATAATTTACCTAATGATCATAATTTCACAGATGTTGTTAATAATTTATTGACACTGGTAGAGCGTGGATGTAGTGAAAAAGCTGCATATCATAATCAAACTGTGGGAAATGATGATTTTAATTATTGGAGTAATTTCCAGAAAGAAATATATCAATTAAGGATGCTGAAACAACAGGAAAAAATTAAAGCCTATCGAGGAAAACTTAAATGGGAAGACAATCTTGAAGAAATGAGAACAAACTCATGATTATTGTAGATTCAAGTGTCTGGATAGATTATTTTAATGGTATAGAAACGCCAGAAACTAATAAGCTAGATGAACTTTTGGGAATAGAAGCAATTGCTATTGGCGATCTGATTTTGACTGAAGTTTTGCAAGGTTTTCGCTCAGAGACAGGATATCAAACTGCAAAAGAATTACTAACTTCTCTAACAATTTTTGAGATGTTAGGTTTGGATGTAGCTCTCAAAAGTGTTGATAATTATAGATTTCTCCGTAAACGTGGTATTACTATCCGCAAAACGGCTGATGTAATTATTGCAACTTTTTGTATTGAAAATAAACACTCACTTTTATTTAGTGATAAAGATTTTCTACCATTTGTTGAGCATCTTGGTTTAATTAGTATTTCAAGAACTATATGAAAATTGTGATGACATATTAAAAACTTTAGTGCGATCGCTTACATGATATAATTGGGGCTAGGAAAAATAATATTGCTTCAATTGGTGTGACTTATGGCTATGGAAGTAGGGAAGAATTGGAAACTCACAAAGCTGATTTAATTGCTGATTTTCCAGATGAGATTCCTACATTACTACCTTTGATTTGATTAAGATAGCAAAATTAAACCTATTTAGTAATAGCAAGAAATGAAAACAAATTCATGATTAAGGGACTATTACTAATTGAGCAATTTGATTACTCAATCGTGTAAAGTCTTTAGCATTCAAAGTAACTATCTGATCTATATTATGTTTAATGGCAATTTGAGCAATTAAAGCATCATAAATTACACCACCCATAATATTTAACTTCACCATTTGTTCAACGACTTGCTGATAATCTTCCGTAGTTAGAGGAATAATTTCAAAATGTTTTAAATTAGTATCAATCAGTTGTTTAGTAATTCGAGGAGATAGACGAGGTTTAATAGGAAGACTTGTTAAAACTCGATAAAGTTCTGCTAATGTTCTAGTACAAATTATTCCTTGAATTGCTTGTGTTTGTACTTGTTGTAGCCAAGGCAAACATTTTTGATGTTCTGGATGTTCTAACCATAACCCCGCTACAATCACAGAGGTATCAAATAATACTTTTATCATCTAACTTTCTAGTATCGTAATTTCTCAATCAGTGTATTAATATCTTCATCAGGAATCAAATTAGCAGAAAAAGTTAATATACCGTCTTCTTCTAATAGTTCAACATCTTCCGTAATGGGTGTTAAAATTAGCCTTCCTGCTTCTATTTTTAGAGATAATTTAGAATCTTCATTTAGTCTTAATTGTTGTCTTAAATTTTCAGGAAGAGTGATTTGTCCATTTTTGGTGACTGTTATAACTTCCATTATTGTTTTGTTTGATTTTTTTGCTTATTCTAATTATACAATAAATTTACATTGTGCCATCATCATTGCCTATATTTTGGATTGTGGTAAATTTATCGTAGATATCATAAATCCAAAAAAGCGAATTGATAAGTTTATAAGTTTATCAGCGTTTTAATTGTAATATCCTAAACTAACGTGCGATGGCTACGCCTACATGATATCATCGGAGCTAAGAAAAATAATATTGCTGCAATTGGTGTGACTTATGGCTATGGAAGTAGGGAAGAATTGGAAATTCACAAAGCTGATTTAATTGCTGATTATCCAGATGAGATTCCTACATTGCTGCCTTTGATTTGATCGCTCAACTCTGATCACTATTAAAAGCGATACTTACAGAAAATTATGCTATAGCTAATAAACATCATTATGACTCTTCACTTAAATAAGATTGGCGACTATTACGAACATGAATAATGGCGATAATATCTTCTTCGACTACAAACAAAACTCGATATTTTCTTTGTTTTCCAATCCAGAGTTGACGAATTTCACCACCAATTACTTTTGCTTCTGGTGCTATCATACAGCGATTAGGAAATTTTTGTAGTGATGCTATAGCATCTTCAAGTTCATAGTACCAATTGTTTGCTACTTCAGGACTCAGATTATCGCACATCCAACGATAAGCAGTTTCGATTTCTTGAAAAGCTGTAGGTTGAATAATAACTTGGTAATTCATGAGCGAGGAGGAATATTAAATTTGTTTTTTAGGGTTGCTAATGCTTGATCGGCTGGTATTCCTTCACCTTGCTTAAATTCATCTAGTCCTTTACGAATACCTACTATTGTTTCTAAGTAATCAATTCGTTCTAAGAGTTCTTGATATGTACTTAGAGGCTGTTTTGGGGTTGTTTTCAGTGATTGTAAAAAACTCAGCAGATTCTCTAGGAGTTCGTTGGGGGTGTTGTCAATTTCTTGTAAGAGTAACTCTTTGATAGTCATTACAGTTAACTGTGAAGATTGATATTTCTATTATAGTGATATCTTTGCTCTGACTGTGTAAGGAATATGGTAAGCGTTCGATAACTGTATAGAAAGTGCGATCGCGAATCGCTCCGTAGGAATCGCGAAACGCTGCTGCAAGCAGATCGCTCTCATGATATCATTGGGGCTAAGAAAAATAATATAGCTTCAATTGGTGTGACTTATGGTTATGGAAGTAGGGAAGAATTGGAAACTCACAAAGCTGATTTAATTGCTGATTTTCCAAAGGAAATTCATCTGTGAAATAGATTTTTCTAGTGAGGGTGTGAATAGTCACCATAAAGTGATATACTGGGGGAATAACAATTAATATTTAAACTCATAGGAAATATAAATATGAATGAAAAGACTGAACTTGAAGAGATAACTAGCAATGGTTTTCATCTTGAAGAAAGTGGTAATGGTGATATTGATTTAGCAGTTCTCTCTTTACGAATTGCTTTAAAGGCTTATTTTTCTACTTATCAATGTTTTAATGGTCTACTATATCAGATAATAGATGAAGATGATAAAGATTGGCCAGATGAGTTAAGGTATTATAATCAAAAAGAAAATTTAAAATATCGTGAAGCATATGCAGAGTGTATTGTTCACTTTCATCATTTTGCAGAATTAGTATGTAAAAATTTTTTACACAATGAAAATCCACTATTAATACGTAAATTTAAAAATGATAAATCTAAAAATATAAATGAAAAATATACACGGGAAAAATATATTAATAGAGAAGATATATCTGAGTATATTATACATAACAAAGAAACAGTTAACTTTTCTGAAGCTGTAGACAGATTAGTAGAATTTATTAATGCAAAGAGTCTAAAAGATTATCAACAGTTATTATTCCTAGTTGATAATCAGTATATGCTTAAAAAATTAGCTGTATTAAGAAATCAAGTATGGCATCGTGGTTTATACATTCTTCCTTATAAAGATTTAGATAAATTTATTGGAAAGTATGTACTTCAATTTGTGGTGTCAGTTACACAATATTTAGATAATTTACATAATTTATATATGATACACAATACACTAAACTGTGGAATAGATCCAATAACGGAGATTATTAATCATTTTACAAAGGACTCTTATAAAATAGAAAAAATTGCTTTTTTAAAAGAGTTAGGTAGAGCAGCTTATAATGTCCCATTATATTGGTATTGGCAAGATAAGAATAAGAATGCAAAAGAAAAAGAAACAATTGAAAAAACAGCTATTGTTATTTCTGAAGACAATGATGATTCTGAAATATGCAAATGTCCAGTTTGTGGTTTTAACTCTCTAATAATTCATAAATATGTAGAGTATGAACTAGATGAATATGGTGAGTATGAAAGCGAGTCTTCTTATCCTATTCGTGTTAAGTGTGAATGTTGCTCATTTGAGTTACATAATGATATTAGCAACGCTAGTGAATATGGAATTGAAGGAATAAGAGATTACTGGGTGTAGTAGGTGGAAAACAAACAAGCGTTTAGCAAAACTCTAAAAATTAAAAAATAAATCTCAGCTTTTGCTCTATCTTCAACCCCTACTCATCAATCTCCATTGCCAAATCTTCAAAATTAGTAATTGTCACTTCCACATCAGGGAATATTGCCGTTATTTTCAATTCTCCTCCCATTGCTTCAATAACTTGTCGTAGATGACTAACATACATATCAGTACGATTCTCTAATCTAGAAATAGCAGGTTGTTTAATTTGCAACTTTTCAGCTAATTGAGCTTGAGATATTTTTAAAGATTGGCGTAATTCAGCTAATGCCATTTCTTCTTTTAATTTAGCTGTTTGACTGGCAATTTTGGCTTTTCTTTCTGTGGAGAAATCTTTAGTAAGATTGCTAAACTTCTTATGTCCTGTCATATTAAACCCTCCCGACTAATTTCTTGAAGATATTCTTCATAAAGACGATCTGCTATGGGAATATATTTTTCATAAAATCGCTTATCTCCTGTTTTATCTCCACCAATAAGTAAGATTGCAACTCGTCGCGGATCAAAAGCATAAAAGATTCTGATTGGTTTACCACCGCTTTGAATACGTAACTCTCTTAGGTGGGAATTTTTTGAACCTTTAATATCGGATGAATAAGGAAAGGGTAATTGAGTTCCTTTTTCTTCCAGTAGTTGAACAACACTGACAATATCATCTTGTTGTTCCTCTCTAAGAGTTTGCCACCAAAGTTCAAACTCATTCGTATATTCTATTTCCCAACTCACTTTCTATTATATTACGTTGATGTAATAAATCATAGCTCTAATTTGTCAATTTTCACAATGAATAAAATTTCTTGCTTGTATTGAGTGATTATTTTGACTAGAACAACACTCGGCAGCAGCAGCAGCAGTAGTATATTAGTTCTATATATTTTATTCAAATTGAGCGACGGCGATCGCACACCCTGCACACTTTAGAGTCATCAAATATTTAGAATATCTAACAATTAGCTGCTAATAAATTTAGTTAATCAATTTTTTCTTAAAAGGTACTTGCTTTTTTATGAGAGTTGTGAGATTCTACTATTAATCTACGATAAATCAGTCAAGATGCAGTAGTTTTATCAATAACCCACCACTAACGCTAATGCGTACAGCTATGGCTAAGGAGTTGAAAAAGCTTTGCTAACAACTAAATATGCAGCAGTTACAGTGGCATAGCTGACAAGTGCTATCCCAGAAAATCATTATCATCCTATATTCATTTAGTAAAAAAATATTACTTGGAGTCTGATATGAGCAAACAACAAAAACAACTAAGACTAGGTGCATTTTTACCCGGAGCAGGTCAGCACGTTGCCGCTTGGAGACACCCCCAAGCACAGAGTAATGGCGCTCTCAACTTTGAGCATTATAAACAGATAGCCCAGACAGCCGAGCGTGGTAAATTCGACGCATTTTTTCTCGCCGACGGTTTAGCCTTACAACAACGCCGTGGTGCGGAAGGACGGACAGCCTTTGGTGGAGACTTTGAACCTGTCACTCTCTTCTCAGCCTTGTCTGCGGTGACAGAAAAGATTGGTTTTATCGCCACTGCTTCTACTACTTATGAAGATCCGTATATTCTCGCACGCAAATTTGCTTCCTTGGATCATATTTCTGGAGGACGAGCCGGCTGGAATGTGGTAACAACTGGTAGTAGTGAAACAGCCGGTAATTTCGGTTTGGAAAATCATCCTATTCACGCAGATCGCTATATTCGCGCCCATGAATTTATTGATGTAGTCAAAGGTTTGTGGGATAGTTGGGAAGACGATGCTTTTGTTCGTGATAAAGAAACAGCTTTTTACTACGACCCGAATAAAATACATGAACTGAACCATAAAGGTAGATTCTTCTCCGTGCGCGGACCATTGAATATTGCCCGTCCACCCCAAGGTTATCCTGTGATTGTGCAAGCAGGTTCTTCTGAAGATGGAAAAGAACTGGCTGGTAGAACCGCCGAAGTTATATTTACTGCTCAACAAACCCTAGAAGATGCTCAAGCCTTCTATGCAGATGTTAAAGGTAGATTAGCAAAATATGGACGCACACCAGACCAACTCAAAGTTATGCCCGGAGTCTTTCCCGTAGTTGGTATCACAGAGGCAGAAGCAAAAGCTAAGTATCAGGAACTACAGGATTTAATTCATCCTCAAGTTGGTTTGGCTTTATTACAGGGACTCATAGGCACGGATCTTTCCGCCTATCCCCTGGATGGACCACTACCAGATTTACCAGAAACCAATGATAACAAAAGTCGCCAAGCATTATTAATTGATATTGCTCGCAAATACAATTTTACCATTCGAGAGCTTTATCAATGGATTGCGGGAGCGCGTGGTCATTGGACAATTATTGGGACACCAGTGCAGATTGCAGATCAACTGGAAAGCTGGTTTGTCAATGATGCTGCTGATGGCTTCAACATTATGCCGCCTTATCTTCCTGGTGGACTAGATGATTTTGTTGATTTAGTAATTCCTGAATTACAACGGCGAGGATTGTTCCGCACTGAGTATGAAGGAACAACTCTGCGTGAAAATCTGGGTTTATCTCGTCCAGTTAATCAATATCAAAAGGTATTAGCAGCAGTTTAAATAATTGGGTTTCGCGCAGAGACGCAAAGGAGCAAAGGCGCAAAGTTTTAGATTTTAAATCTAAGGTTGAGCCAATTTGCAATTACACCATACAAAGATAAAAATATATGAGCGCAAAACGTCAGTTTCGGTTAGGTGCATTTATTCAAGCTACTGGTCATCATATCTCTGCTTGGCGACACCCCAATACACAAATAGATGCAGGTTTGAATTTTGAGCATTACAAGGAAATTACTCAAACTGCGGAACGGGGGTTATTTGATGCTGTTTTTTTAGCAGATAGTCCAGGAATTTGGGGTGGTTCTCCTAAAACTCAGAGTCGTAACGGTAAAATAGCTCATTTTGAGCCTGTTACTCTATTTTCGGCTTTATCCTCCGTTACCAAAAACATCGGTTTTATTTCCACTGCTTCCACTACCTACGAAGATCCTTACACATTGGCACGGAAGTTTGCTTCCCTAGACCATTTAAGTAACGGCCGTGCAGGATGGAATGTAGTCACCACAGGTAATGAAAATGCGGCGGCTAATTTCGGACTGGAACATCATCCAGAACACAGCCAACGTTATGAACGGGCTGAAGAGTTTGTGGAAGTGGTGCAAGGATTGTGGGATAGTTGGGAGGATGATGCCTTTATCAAAGATAGAGAATCTGGTGTTTATTTCGATGCCGACAAACTGCACACATTGAATCACAAGGGCAAACATTTTTCTGTTAGGGGTCCATTAAACGTTAGCCGTCCACCCCAAGGTTATCCAGTTATTGTTCAAGCTGGTGCTTCTGAATCAGGAAGAGATTTAGCCGCCCGTACTGCTGAGGTAATTTTTACAGCTAATCAAACTTTAGCCGATGCTCAGGAATTTTACGCAGATGTCAAAGGGCGGTTAGCAAAATATGGACGTTCTCCAGACGATCTTAAAATCATGCCTGGTGCTTTTCCTATCATAGGGCGAACGGAAGAAGAAGCTCAGGAAAAATATGAGTTTTTACAATCTTTAATTCATCCTGATGTAGCTTGGGGAATTTTAGCTAACTATTACAAAGGTGTGGATTTGTCTAAATATTCTTTAGATGATATAGCTCCTGAATTACCCACTGATACCAACAATAACAAGAGTCGTCTGAAACTGGTTAAGGATTTAGCTACTCGTGGCACTCTCACACTGCGTGAGTTATATCGTTCTTTGGCGACGGCACGGGGTCATCGTACCATTTTGGGTACTCCTGAAGCGATCGCTGATCAATTAGAAGAATGGTTTATCAATGGTGCGGCGGATGGTTTTAATATTATGCCACCGATCTTACCTACAGGGTTGGATGAGTTTGTGAATTTAGTCGTTCCTGTTCTGCAAAAACGCGGACTCTTTCGTACTGAATATGAGGGTAGCACCTTGCGTGAAAACCTTGGTTTACGTCGTCCAGTTAATCGTTTTGCTATTAAACAACAGGAAAAAACATTGGTTTTGGCGTAATAGATATTTCTAAAAAAGATTGTAGAGACGTTCCATGGAACGTCTCTACTAAAGGTTTCACTTCTCCCGTCAGCACAGACGTTAAAAGCCTACCGGAGTCTATCAGACTATCGGAAAGTTAGGCTTGTCCAAAAGGCAAGAATCTTCAATCTCAAGTTTAAAACTCAAGTCAAAATCAACAGCACGATATCCCACAGATCCCTGATTTCTTGAAAATTCATAACTTTTAGATTCTGCAATTGTTTGAGAAGTCTGGTTTCTAAAACGTCTTGTAACTTTTCTAAGGAAAATATGACTAAATATAGCAAATTGAAAAGCTCCCCCTCCGCCGCAGTCAGAGCCAATCTTGATTATCCTGTCATTGATACTGATGTTCACACTAATGACTTTACTCCTGCCCTTGAGGATTATATTGCTCACTACGGCGGTGTGAAGCTGGTAGATGAATTACGCAAGGCTGAATCCTCTCGTCTTAATCCCAAGAGTGAAGGTAAAGACTGGTATCAACAAACTCCAGAAGAACGTCAGAACAACCGCACAATTCGCTCCCCTTGGTGGGCTAGAGTAACTCGTAATACCTTAGATTTGGCTACCTATACCCTCCCTGCATTACTCTACGAACGACAAGCAGAGCAAGGCTCAGACTATTCTGTACTATTTCCCAATAATGCCTTAGCTGCGGCTGGTGCAAGTAAAGAGAATCGTCAATTATTGCAACGGGCGATTAATCACTATCATGCTGATATTTATCGCCCATATAGCGATCGCTTGACCGTGGTAGCTGGTATCCCTATGGGTACTCCCGAAGAAGCGATTGAAGAGTTAGAATTTGCAGTAAAAACACTTGGATTGAAAGTTGCAAATATTCCTGGTGGTGTGAAACGTCCAATTACAGCGGTTCTTGATTGAGTGAGTTACATGAACCCCACCCCCAACCCCCTCCCCGCAAGCGAGGAGGGGGCTATGATGTACCTCATAACAGCGGGAAGTGCTGTAAGGCGATCGCAGATAAATACCCCGCCGATCAATTCCCAGAAATTAGCAAATATGCCTCTTACATTGACTTTTTCGGATTGGATAGTGAATACGACTATGATCCCTTCTGGGCTAAAACCGTTGAGTTAGGTGTACCCATCACCACCCATTATGGTAGCCAAGGATGGACTGGACGCTCCTCCATCAGTAACTACATGAACAACCACATCGGCCACTTTGGTGATGGTTCACAAGCGTTTGCGAAGGCATTGTTCTTTGGTGGTGTAACTAGAAGATTCCCACAATTGCGTGTTGGGATGCTTGAAGGTGGTGCAGATTGGGGCGCTCACGTCTACATTCATTTGGTAGATCGTTTCTCCAAACGGAGTTTAGAAGGATTGCAAAACTACAATCCAGACCTCACCAACGCTGATGAGTTGTTCGAGTTGTTTGCAGAGTATGGTGGAGAAATTACTCAAGGATATTCTCTCAGCAAAGAAGAGTTAACCAAGAGTGTATTGGGTTCTTCCTTCAACCGTCATAGCCGTTCACCAGTGGGTAGTGAATTGGAAGATTTTGGTGCAGCAGGTATTCAGTCAATTGAAGATATACGCGATCGCTGGGTGAACAGTTTCTTCTTTGGTTCTGAGTCCGATGATCGTACCATTGCAGCCGCATTCAATGACAAAGCCAACCCATTGGGAGTCAAGCTTAACGCCATTTACTCCTCCGATGTTGGTCACTGGGATGTACCCGATCTCACCGCACCTTTAGCTGAAAGCTGGGATTTGGTCAGAGAAGGCGTGATTTCCGAAGATGACTTCAAGGCTTATGTATTCGGCAATCCTTATAAATTCTACACCCAAGCTAACCCTGATTTCTTCAAAGGTACAGCAGTAGAATCCAAACTACCTAAAACCGAATCTCAACCAGTAGAAAAGGAATTAGTAGCTGTGTAAATGACCTTGTAAACCACTAGGGTAGAGACGTTCCATGGAACGTCTCTACATCAATAGATAATGAAGAAAACGAACCACAGAGGCACAGAGGACACGGAGAAATTAAGAAGAGAGAAGATTAGATCGTAGACGTTCCACTTAACTTCTTTACAAGGCTTCTGGAAAATGTAGATTTAATTTTCACCAGATGTTTATTGTCAGGTATTTGCGAACCCACATTTGAGGATTTAAAACTATGTCAGTTGAAAAAAGATCCCACGACACCAGCAATAGTTCATTACCTTATATTTTCTCCCCTGCTAACACCAATAAACCCGCCCCTCTAGTATTATTTCTGCATGGAGCAAAAGACAGAGGAACAGATATTAATGTTTTACTAAAATGGGGTTTCCCTCTTTTCGTAGATTCATCAGCATCCTTACCCTACGTCTTTGTTGCTCCTCAACTTCCTGAAGGACAAACTTGGGTAGATAGAGCCGAAGATGTAATTGCTTTACTTGATCATATCATTGCCACCCATTCCATAGATCCATCCCGTGTGATCATATCTGGATTCAGCTTAGGCACTGCTGGAGCTTGGCATATCGCCGCTTCCTATCCTGGACGCTTTGCTGGTTTGGTAGCTACATCAGGTCGTGTACCCCAAACATTAGAAGCAACCCAACTAGCTGCACTCAAAGAAATTTCCATCCAAATATTCCAAGGTGCAAAAGACGAAAAACTTTCAATTGAGGGTACACAAAATGTTGTTGATACCCTACGCGAAGCAGGAACAAAAGTAGATTTTACTATATTGCCTCAAGGCGATCATTTTATTGCTGATGAAGTTTACAGTAACCCAACATTGCAACAATGGCTAGTTTCACAAAGTAGTCGCCAGCCGGCTGTAGTAAGTTGAATCAGAGAATTGTAAGAGCAACACCCTTATACCAAATATTATATGAGGCTGCACAGAATTATGAAATCAATAAATTTATCCCTCTTTATCTGTGTTCATCTGCGTTTATCTGCGGTCAATTATTATTGATATCTTATTTTATGCAGCTTCAAATTAATTTGGTACATATATTTAGACCATACTCTTGCATCTCTATTTCTCCGTGCCTGGAGCGCCTCTGCGTGAGATAAAAATTCTACAACTAACATTTCTATGACATTACCAACCACCAAACTCGGTCAAACCGGACTCACCGTTTCCCGACTCGTTCTCGGGACAATGACCTTCGGACTACAAACCGATGAAGAAACCTCTATAAAAATCCTCGATACCGCAGCCGAAGCTGGAATCAACTTTCTCGATACAGCCGATGTTTATCCCCTTGGTGGTGGACTACCCACTGCTGGACGAACAGAGGAAATCATTGGCCGCTGGTTAAAAGGCAAACGCGAACATTTTATTGTTGCTACTAAAGCCGTCGGTAAAGTCGGTTCTGCACCTTGGGATCAGGGATCTTCACGCAAACATATTCTCGATGCCATTGATGCTTCCCTGAGACGATTGGGAACTGATTATGTTGACCTGTATCAATTGCATTCTGATGATGCTTCAACTCCCCTCGATGAAACTCTAGAAGCACTCGATACAATAGTTCGGGCTGGTAAAGTCCGCTATATCGGGGTTTCCAATTTCTTAGCTTACCGACTAGCCCGCGCTTTAGGTCGCGCAGATGTCCGTCATTTGACTCGCTTTGTCTCCATTCAACCCCGCTATAATCTCTTATTCCGGGAAATTGAGCGAGAATTATTACCCCTAGCGCAAGAAGAAGGACAGGCTGTAATTCCCTACAATCCTTTAGCAGGTGGACTGCTGACAGGTAAACATAATCTGACTGAAGGACCCACCACAGGTACTCGTTTTACATTGGGTGCAGCCGCAGAACGTTATCAGGAGCGTTATTGGCATGACCGTGAGTTCAATACTGTGGAAGAATTACGTACAGTGGCGGATTTGGCAGGATTATCTCTCACTACTCTAGCTTTAGCTTGGGTTCTGGCCAATCCGATTATTACAGCCCCCATCATTGGTGCTAGTCGTCCAGAACAACTTTTTGACAGTCTCAAGGCTTTGGAAGTAACACTTGATGACAATTTGAAACAAAAATTAGACGATATCACCGCAGAATATCGTAGGGGAGATTCTCTGCGTTAGGTGGCTTTTGGATGATTTTATTAAACTTTACCGGACGGTTGTTCCAGCCGTCTATTTTTATTTTTTACAGCAGATAAAATGATGAAAAAAATCAAACTTTCTAAATCTTTTCAACGCGCTCCCAATGCGCCAGAATTACCAGATACTCCTTTTCAATTTATTTGTTATTTCGTTAATCACTCCCGGTTCGCCCATTTTTTAGGGAGTTAGGAAAAATGTGCAGATAAAAG
>JBAXRM010000045.1:0-26995 GCA_037131225.1 Nostocales cyanobacterium ELA583
ATCAGCGATATCAAACCTTTGTCTAATCTGACTAAATTGACTTCTCTTGACCTTTTGGGAAATAAAATCAGCGATATCAAACCTTTGTCTAATCTGACTAAATTGACTTTTCTTGACCTTGAGGGAAATCAAATCAGCGATATCAAACCTTTGTCTAATCTGACTAATTTGACTTCTCTTGACCTTGCGAAAAATCCACTTACCTCTAAACAATGTCCCCTGAAACCAGAGTCTATTTGTAAATTTTAGTCCGGTTATATTTTGGTGCGCTATGGACTTACTAACGCACCCTCAAAATACTCAATTTCCCTGAATATTACCAGACTAAAAATGTCAAATTGGACAAAAATCCTATTCTACTAAATCATGTTTTATCGCAAATCTGACCAATTCTGCACGATTACTAGTTTCTGTTTTCCTCAATAAACTACTCACATATTTCTCCACTGTGCGCGGACTTAAATGTAAATGATTACCAATTTCTCCATTAGACAAACCATGAGTTAATAAGTCTAAAACTTCCTGTTCTCTCACAGTTAATGGTGTCAATACCTGAGATTGTTGCATCTGAGTAGGTATGGAAATATGACCGTTTTTTGCTTTTGTATAAGTGGCAAAACTGATTTCTTCCTGATAAAGAAAACGACATTCTGATTTGATGACTTGCGATCGCAATCAGGCGCATTAGTTCTAGCAATTCGCCGCCTTGATGGTAAACTCATTGGTGGTCCAACTGGAGATACTATTTTAATGTCAGGAGATACCCTAATTTGTATGGGTACGGCTGAACAATTACGGGATTTAAATCAAATTCTCGGTCCGATTAATTCTATCCCCCTAAAACGTCCCAAAAATAGCTAAAAGCAGACTTATTTTGCAAGTTGGAAGATGGTAAAATTACCGTATATTTTTCGTATAACTTGTAAAATGATGAAACTAGCTTTAGTAGCGACCACTATTTTTACCTTGACTTTAGGATTTTATACCCCAAAAGTCACCGCAGCACCTACAAAAACACCTAAGACCTTTACACAATGGTGTCAGAAAAAAGCCAGTTTACCTCAAAAGACCAGAGGAACGGTAGAAGCATTATTAAAAGTTGCTAAAACCCAAAATTGTAGTCAAGCTAATCAAACCCTAACTAAATTGACTAAACTTGACCTAAATAAAAATCAAATCAGCGATATCAAACCTTTGTCTAATCTCAATAAATTGACTGAACTTGACCTTTCGGGAAATCAAATCAGCGATATCACACCTTTATCTAATCTCACTAATTTGACTTATCTTGGCCTTTCAGCAAATCAAATCAGCAATATCACACCTTTGTCTAATCTGACTAAATTAACTACTCTTTACCTTTCAGAAAATCAAATCAGCAATATCACACCTTTATCTAATCTCTCTAATTTGACTTCTCTTTATCTTAATAAAAATCAAATCAGCAATATCAAATTTTTGGCTAACCTGACTAAATTAACTTCTCTTTACCTTGATAAAAATCAAATCAGCAATATCAAACCTTTGTCTAATCTCAATAAATTAACTGAACTTGGCCTTTCAGAAAATCAAATCAGTGATATCAAACCTTTGTCTAATCTGACTAACTTGAATTCTCTTGACCTTCCGCTAAATAAAATCAGCGATACTGCACCTTTATCTAATCTGACTAAATTGACTTATCTTGGTCTTTCAGCAAATAAAATCAGCAATATCAAACCCTTGTCTAATTTGACTAATTTAACTGAACTTAAACTTTCGGTAAATCAAATCAGGGATATCAAACCTTTGTCTAATCTGACTAAGTTGACTGTTCTTGATCTTTTGGAAAATCCACTTATCTCTAAACAATGTCCCTTGCAAACAGCATCTATTTGTAAGTTTTAGCCGGGTTAAATTTGGGTGCATTATGGACTTACTAACTCACCTTCAAAATACTCAATTCAACTGAATATTACCAGACTAAAAATATAAATTTGGGCAAAAATCCTATTCTACTAAATCATGTTTTATCGCAAATCTGACTAATTCTGCCCGGTTGCTAGTTTCAGTTTTCCTCAATAAACTACTCACATATTTCTCCACTGTGCGTGGACTTAAATGTAAATGATTACCAATTTCTGCATTGGAAAAACCATGAGTTAATAACTCTAAAACTTCTTTTTCTCTAACAGTTAGCGGTGTCAATACCTGAGATTGTTGCATCTGAGTAGGTATAGAAATATGACCGTTTTTTGCTTTTGTATAAGTGGCAAAACTGATTTCTTCCTGATAAATAAAACGACATTCTGATTGGATGATTTGCGATCGCTCTAACAAATTACGGATAGCAGCGGCTATTTCTTCCAATTCAAAAGGCTTAGGCAAATACAAATCACAGCCAGACTGATATCCCAAAATTCGTTCTTGGGTTTTCGTTCTCTCTGTTAACAAAATCACAGGTAATAGTCGAAACGCCGATAATTGACGAATACGACGCACCAACTCATAACCATTTATCTGTGGCATCATAATATCTGTCACCATCAAATCAGGATGGCACTTTTCAATCATAGCCAAAGCATCAACACCATTATTAGCAGTTATGACACTATACCCAGATAGTTCAAGATAATCACTAATAGATAGGCGCGTGCCTAAATCATCATCTGCTACAAGAATGGTCAAGGGCATGGGTAATACACCCCTATAATCTTTTGGTCGGGTAATTTATTATTATCAAAAGTATTAATAGACACAGGCAATAATGTTACTCCTATCTTTAATACTATGACAAGATTACTTACGCATGATGATATCATCAGTCATTTATAAAGAAAATATTAAATTTTTAGAGATTGTTAACAAAACTTAACACAATTGAGAGCAAAAGGCAAGAATTTTTCCCATTAGCAATCACTTATCACCAATTACCAGTTCCCAGTCCGTTTGGATTACAATTAAAGAAAAAGCCAGTCTAAAGAAATTTTTAGGCGTATTTATTAAAATTAAGAAGATTTTAGATGAGTGATAAACAGAGTGAAGGTTACAAAGTTATTTGTGATAATCGGCAAGCGCGGTTTTTATATGAAATCATAGAAACCTATGAAGCGGGAATTCAGTTAACCGGAACTGAGGTGAAATCAATTCGTGCCGGTAAAGCCAATTTACAAGATGGCTATGCGTTGCTTCGTGACGGTGAAGCATGGTTAATCAACGTGCATATTTCTCCCTATACCTCTAGTGGTGCATATTTTAATCATGAACCAAGACGAACCCGCAAGTTATTACTCCATAAACAAGAACTGCGGAAACTGATTGGTAGGGTACAACAGGAAGGTTTAACTCTAGTCCCCTTAAAAATGTATCTGAAACGGGGTTGGGTAAAAATAGTTATTGCCCTTGGTAAAGGTAAAAAACTCCACGACAAACGCGAAAGTCTCAAACGTCGTGATGATCAACGAGATATGCAAAGGGCAATGAAGAGGTATTAAGAGGCAAGAGGCAAGAGGCAAGAGGCAAGAGAGAAGAAAAAGTCAAATAAATATCTCCTCTGTTGCCTATTCCCTATTCCCTATTCCCTATCATCTGATGACTTTTAGCCAAAGGTTGCCAATAGCTGGCAACTAAAGCTACCATTAACCACCAGAGGGTATTAACTTCAGGGCGATAGAAGACCGTATCAAATAGACCCTGAGCAAGTATACCTAGCATACTAGCGATCGCCCCAATTAACCACAAGCCCTCAATATTTTTAGTTTCTCGTAATCGTCGCAGTTGCAAAAATCCTGTATTAAAGGTGACGACTATTAACCACATAAAACAGGTAAAACCCAAAAAGCCAGTTTCTACGATGGTTTCTAGAAACACAGAATAGGCACTCAAAGCTGTAAACCGGGGACGTTGGTAAAGAGGATAGACATGATTAAAAGAAGCGTGACCGGGACCAATACCAGTAATTGGGCGATCGCGGATCATCTGAAATACAGATTCCCAGACATTTTTCCTAAAATTATTACTGCTATCTTTACGGTCAGCAAATATACTGATAACTCGCACCCGAAAAGGTTCAACAAATAACACTCCTATTACCAATAACCCCACTACACTCCCCAAGAGAATTGGTAAAGACCAAGTACGCCAAAATGGGGGCATATCTATACTCCACCAATAAATTAGCAATACTGCCACAGTAAACAATCCCACCAACAAAGCAATCCAACCACCGCGACTAAAGGTTAAAATTAAAGTTGCAGTATTAACAATAAACATTGTTAGTGCTAAAGCTTTTTTTATCCAACCTTGCCAAGCCACAATAGCCACCAAGCTTAAAACCACAGCCGGTAAAAGATATCCTGCGAGTAAATTGGGATTGCCTAAATAACTGTAAACCCTGGTAGTTTTAGCTAAAGGTGATTCGGGGTCAACCCAAGTAGCTAAAGCTTTCGCGCCAAAAAACCATTGTCGCAACCCATAGACGCTGACAATTAGGGATATATGCAAATAAAGAGTAATCAGCCAAGACCGAAACCGAGGGACTCTCAGCACTCTGGCACAGAGGGCAAACAGTAACAAATAAAGAGTTAATGTTTGCAAATCACCCAAAGCCGCCTTTTTAACTGGTGATAAAGCTGTTGATATCGCCGCAATACTCCAATACAGCAACACTAGCAAGTGGACAGGAGTAACCGAAGCAGCATTTGTGAGTGTACTTTCATCAGATAAAGTTAACAGTAACCAAAAGCCCACACAAGCTACCAACAGTACACCGATTAAAGTAGTAGAAACAAAAGGTGCAAGAGCATAAATGAGGCTAAGTAAGCCAACAGCGATAATATCTCCCCACTGCATTAAAATACTACTTTGTCGCCAAGGCAGTAAAAGCCCCACCAATAAACGATGTAGGTAACTACCAGACAAATATTCTTTGAGTGGTAAAGAAGATAAAGTCAATCTTTCCCATAATAAATTCATACTCGCTATAATTTTTCCTCTATAAAGTTCTGAGAATTTATCTGATCTAACTATTTATAGCAGGTGACAGGGAACTGGTTCAGCCAAATTTATTTCCTGAACCGGTTAGTAAGTAATTGCACACGAAAAAATTTATTTCAAAGCCTCTCTCCGTTCACGGCCTATAAGGAGAGAGGCTTTAAAATCCCCATTTCCTTGTAGGGAAGGGGGGTAGTGAGGTTTTTGGAGATTATTGGTTTTATTTAATACTTTATGGCTAACGCCACGCTTCGCTATCAAACACCCTCTTATACTTTCAAATCCCTAAAAGTTAGAAACCAATAACTCACTTTTGGCATTAGCCATATCTTCAGTTTTTGGTTGAGATGGTTTCAGTGTCATTTGTAGCGCATTTTGTTGTAAAACTACAGCTTGATAAGCTACGACTCCAGTATGTTCACTACCGAGACAACGAGCCGCTGTTCGAGACAAATCCAGGCTTCTTGGTGCAATATAAGGACCGCGATCATTAACACGGACAATCACGGATTTACCATTTTCTTGATTTGTAACTTTTAAGAAGGTGTTAAAAGGTAAGGTACGATGGGCAACAGTGAAATCATCTTGATTATATATTTCACCATTTGCTGTTAAGCGACCATGAAAATAGCCACCATACCAAGAAGCTATTCCAGAAAGTTTTCTGGTTGAGGACTGTTGTAATCCATACATTTTCATTTGCCCTTGTAGCAATGTCAGCGGCTTAGTTTGAAGAGCTATTCGCAAATTATTAGTCCATTCTAGAGCCAAAATATCACCACTGCGACCAAGTTCATGAGCAAGTTGCCGATTAATTGCAAATAATAACCGATTACCTACCATTAGGGAGGGAATGTTATCAACTAAACCTGGTTGTAATTGTATAGGTTGTCCAGTTTGTGATTTTACTAATTGCTGTAAGCGTTTTTGGAAAACCTTAGCTGTAATTTGATCAGGTAGTCTAGCAACAAAGTTGTTATTAACCCAGACTTCATAACTGGATGAATTACGCTTAACAATCAATACTGGTGAGTAATCATAACTCCCATTTGGATCAACTGGATTTTTGATGATATTAAGTAAACTTTCGAGCGATTTCACCACATTATAAGGTGATAAATCTACCTTGGGAATGCTAACTTGAGTGAATTTCACTGACAAGAAGTTAGTAACATTTTTCAAGTGGGGTTGTGCAGGTATATTTTTTGGCACAGCAGCACAAAATTTTGTTTCTTTTGCCTTTAAATCTGTCACAGATAAGGCAATATACCTATCTCTATAGGATGATAATCGCCGATTTATCCAGTCAAATGTGAAAAAAGTTTTCGATGTTAAGGTTTTTTGCCAAGCTCTTTTATGTTGTTGAACAATGGTCAGAAATTGAGCTTGTGGCTTAACTAAGTTAGCTGGAAGTTGTATTGGAGATTCTTTGGCTATTAAACCCAGGGGTAAATTTGCCGTCAACACCAAAGCGCCACCTGTTAAGGATGTCACCCATAGTATTCCTGTTAATATCATAGTTTAGTTATTCTCCAGATAGATGCACAATGCCTAGAGAAATAATCCCCAGGTTGAATAAAAAAAGAGTTTTATTGAACAACGGACAAAATTTTTTTGAATTACATAATTTCTATGCGTTTTCAGACTTAATTATGATTAAACTGTCTGGGATCATCATATACCGTAATGGAGATTTAAATAAATAAAAGTTTTAAATATATTTTCGAGGTATTGCTAATATTTCCATCATCATTGCTTATGAGTGCAATTTTTGTTGCTATTTACTTTACTACCTCACATATAACCTCTATGTATAAATACTTAAAATTAGGTCACGCACTCATTGTGTTTGAGCTTCGAGACGTAGTTAAGGGAATGTGTTTTTTATTTATTAAGAGAACTCCATAGAATAATTGATCCTGTTTTAATATAGCGGTATGCACTTGAATGAGATACATTATAGTTCCCCCTTGAAGAGCCTACCGTGTACACACAAGTGATTGAATCGCTCCCTAACCCCCAAAATTGGGGGAATAAGAATTTTCAAAGTCCCCCAGAATTGGGGGATTTAGGGAGCGAAATAGGCCAAAATGAAGACAGGTAGGACTTGTGTGTACACCGTAGCTTGAAGAGCGGGGAGGGGTTCTTGTATTTCACTCAACCGAGAATCGCTATATCATTCCCTTTCAGATGTGGTTTTCCTACCGCGATTGTAGAATAGTTCGTTAAAAATATTTTGTTTGGGTTGTGCTTGAGATGGTAAATTTATCAGCAAACTAGCACTAGATAATCTAATTATACCGATGATTTTGACCAAGAATTTGCTGTAATTAGCCCTCATAAATTTTTTTCTCAATTATTTACAGGTTATATGCAAAGCTATAAAATTTTGCCAAGTAGAAAATATTAAAATATTACTGATGAGAAAATATTCTTTCACGTCAGGCTACATCCTGGAATCTATTGATTGATAAATATTAAGACTTACACACTGTACAAATTAATCATGATATTCCTTCACCAAAATACCTTATTTCCGGCTGCAACTAATTCTATTTTTACCAATAAACAGGGTTATTTCATTCTAGATTTCAGTAACGAATTTAGGTGTTCTTAGCCATCTTCAGATAAACCCCCTGAAGCTTAAAACGACGTATTTTTATAAATACATAAAATTTCAAAATTTAGAATGAAACAGTCCTGCAATAAATTAACCGTGGTTTAGGGGTTTAGCTTTTGCTTCACCCCTACAATAAACGCGGTTTTTACAGCTATATATATTTGCTATTTCTTGTCAATGCGTAAATCCTCCGGTTTCGGTTTTATAAACTAGGTGGCAAAATCAAATTATCAATTTGATGAATAACACCATTTTTACCTTTGATATCTGCTTGAGTTACTTTTGCATCATTAATCATTACAACACCAGTAGCTTTATCAACTTTAACGGTAATAGGATCTCCTTGTAAGCTCTTTACTTCCCCAGATTTTAAATCACTGGAGAGTACCTTACCAGGCACTACATGATATGTTAAAATTTTCACCAATACTTCCTTATTTTCTGGCTTTAACAACTCTCTTAATGCGTCTTGTGGTAGTTTCTTAAATGCTGCATCTGTGGGAGCAAAAATAGTAAAAAGACCAGGCCCTTGTAAAGTTTTTGTAAGTCCTGCTGCATCTAAAGCTTCGAGAAGGGTCTTAAAAGATCTATTATTATCAGCCAACTCATTAACTAACTCTACTAAGTTTTTAGTTTCTGTTGTCGGTGCTATTGGGGTGGGTTTGACAGTAGGAACTGTTGTTTCTGATGGTGTAGGTTTGGTGACAGGTGCGGTGTTACTAGGTCTTTTACCGCGATTGTAGCGTGGTTCGTTGAAAATACTCGGGTTGGGATTCCGTACATCCTTTGCTGGAGATGGTATACTTGTCAATAAACTAGCACCAGCTAATCCCATGATACCAATGATTTTGACCAATAAGTTGCCGTCATTACTCTTCATAATTTTTTTAGTTTTGATTGTTTACAAGTTATATTAAGACTTATAACATTTTGCCAACTAGAAAATTTGACTGATTAGAAAATTAGATATATCTAAGAGGTTGTTTGAAAAGTCTAATTTATAACCTGCCTAATGTGGGCATTTTCCATACCAAACTACTTATCGTTGTTCAGGAATTATTGAAGATGTATGATTTCTGGATAATGGTAAACCAATTTTTAGATAAGAATCTGAATTTTGATTTAGACAAAAATCTCTATGTTTTGCACGGAATTACCAGCAAATAACCTCAAGAAACAATGAATTAACCAAGAAAATTTCCAGATTAAAGATACAATTATAAAGTTGATAGACAGACAATCTACAAAATATACAATATGCTAGAACTATATCAGTGGGAACTATCTCAATTTTCTGAAAAAGTCCGTTTAATCCTGGATTATAAAGGACTAGAGTATCGCAAAATCGAGGTTTCACCAGGAATTGGACAACTAGAATTATTTCGGATGACTGGACAAAAACAAGTCCCAGTGCTAAAAGATGGCAATAGATATATTGCTGATTCTACGGAAATAGCTAAGTATTTAGATTTAGAATACCCGGATAATCCACTGATACCCACAGATCCCAAAAAACGCGCTTTGACTTTATTATTAGAAGATTGGGCAGATGAGTCAATCGGTGTTAAAGGTAGAAAAGCGCTATTTGCAGCTATTAGTCAAGATCAAAATTTCCGTAAGTCTTTATTACCGAATACGACTCCAGATATTTTCAAAAGTTTTCTGGAAGTTGTTCCTAGTGATTTTTTCTCCGCCCTCGGTTTTGGTGTAGGCTTTACACCAGATGTGGTCCATGCAGCCGTTACTAGCTTAAAACAAGATTTGGATATTATTACCCAATTATTGGTAGGTAGTCCTTACTTAACAGGTGATGAACCAACTTTAGCAGATTTAGCAGTAGCTAGTTTGTCAATGTTGTTAAAGTTTCCTGATGGTGCTTACTTGGATTTACCAGTATCTCTTAGAGGTAAGGGATTATCCAGTATCGCCGATAATCCTGATTATGAAGCATTTTTTGCCTGGCGCGATCGCATCTACTCACAATTTAGAAAACCATTACCAGGAATCACACCACCCACAGGAAATGCACCCACAAGCATTCAAATTGATTAAGTTATTAGTCGTCATTAGACAACGAACAACGAACAACTGACAACGAACAACTGACAACGAACAAAAATGAATTTGGGACAACCATTAGGTTCAGTTATTGAAGGTTCTCTAACTGGAGGTTTGGAAGTTAGATTACATCCAGATATATCTGTCGAAGATATGCGGGTGGGTAAATTTCTCGTGGTACAGGGGATGCGATCGCGCTTTTTCTGTATGCTAACAGATGTATCCTTAGGAATGGCAAATGACCGCATTACAGCTAGTCCTCCCAATTGGGAAGATAGTTTTTTGCGCGAAGTCTTAGCAGGTAGCGGTACTTATGGGATGATCAACCTAGCACCCATGTTGATGTTTACCCCTGAATCACTAGAACCTAGTTTTTCTAGTAATGGTAAATACCCTAATTCTTTTATACCATCGTCTACGGGTTTAGCCTCCTTTCAACCCCAAACCAGTACGACGATGGAATTATTACCTGTTAAAACTATTCCTAGTCACTTCAGCCAAGTTTACGAAGCTAAAGAAGACGATTTCCGCAAAGTGTTTGGTTGGGAAGATGATCCTCAACGCAACAACTTTTCTATCGGTAAACCTTTAGATATGGATGTGCCGATTTGTATTGATTTAAACCGTTTTGTGGAACGAAGTAACGGAATTTTTGGTAAATCTGGGACTGGTAAATCTTTTCTCACACGCTTAATCTTGGCCGGTGTCATTCGCAAAAATGCGGCTGTTAACCTAATTTTTGATATGCACTCGGAATATGGTTGGGAAGCAGTCGCAGAAGGAAAAAATGTCAACACTGTTAAAGGCTTAAAACAGTTATTTCCTGGACAAGTAGAAGTTTACACACTTGATCCAGACTCAACCAAGCGGCGAGGAGTTAGGGACGCGCAAGAACTCTATCTTAGTTATGAACAGGTTGAAGTTGAAGATATTAAATTATGTAATCGTGATTTAGGACTTTCAGAAGCGGCTTTAGATAATGCCAATATCCTCTTTACAGAGTTGGGTAAATCTTGGATTACTCAATTACTAAATATGAGTAATGAAGATATTGAGATGTTTTGTGACGAAAAACGCGGACACAAAGGCTCAATCATGGCATTACAGCGTAAGCTATTCCGCCTAGACAGTTTAAAGTATATGCGTAGTGCTTGTCCGCAAAATTATATTAAAAATATCGTTCAATGTTTAGAAGCTGGAAAAAACGTAGTTATTGAATTTGGTTCTCAATCAAATATGCTCTCATATATGTTGGTGACAAATATGATTACCAGACGGATACATGAGCATTATGTCAAAAAAGCTGATAAATTTCTCCAAAGCAAAAATCCTTTAGATCGTCCTACACCATTAATGATTACTATCGAGGAAGCACATCGCTTTCTTGACCCAGGAGTAGTCCAAAGTACAATTTTTGGAACTATTGCTAGAGAACTGCGGAAATACTTTGTCACACTTTTGGTAGTTGATCAACGACCGTCAGGGATAGATAATGAAGTTATGTCCCAGATTGGTACTCGCATTACGGCTTTGCTGAATGACGAGAAAGATATTGACGCTATTTTTACTGGTGTATCTGGTGCGGGTGGTTTACGCTCAGTCTTAGCTAAGTTAGACTCTAAGCAACAGGCTCTGATTTTAGGTCATGCCGTCCCTATGCCAGTGGTTGTGCGTACCCGTCCCTATGATTCCACCTTTTACGCCGAGATTGGCGCTATAGCTTGGGAAGAAAAGTCAGACGAGGAAGTATTCACCGCTGCTGAACTAGCCAAAGCAGACTTAGGCTTCTAGTTCAATAAACAACTGACTAATTCGTAACATCCCTCCATTGTACAAGTAATTCAAGTTCGGTTATCCGGCTATTTGAAAGCAACTTGAGAGGGGGTTTTCGCGTCACTATGGTTATACCAGAATAGTTTTCGGAAATTAAAGAGAAATAGTTATCAAATTTTTGCCTTGATTACTGAAATATTTATCATCTGGGAACTTTACTATTCACTCGGTTTGTCGTAACATAAAACTAAAGCAAACTCATACTGACTCCGTTTTTAAGACAGCTAGTAGATAATTAAAAAAAATAATTCTGGAAAACTTCCCTATCAGCTTGTATTAAAACTCCAAAGTTATATGGAAGTGAGGAAATCTATTTTGAGAAATCGCAAAAATTTCACAAAGGCTGGATCAATTTAGTTGCTGATGGTATATTCCCATATTCTAGTGATGTATATTGTAAGCTTACGAATTGCCTTTGTGAGAAAAATATTGATTATGTTTAAAAAGTAGAGGATAAAAACACTGATGGCTACAGCTAAAAATAATACAGAAAATGTCAATGCCAAATTCACAGCAGATATGGTGCGTACTTATCTAAGAGAAATTGGCCGTGTACCTTTGTTAAGCCGTGAGCAAGAGATTATTTACGGTAAGCAGGTACAGCAAATGATGGTGCTGCTAGAAGCTAAAGAAGCTTTAAGCAAGGAAATTGATCATGAACCTAGTATATCAGAATGGGCTGCCCGTGTTGAACAATCGGAAACAGAACTAAATCATTTGATGACACAGGGTAAACGAGCCAAGCAAAAAATGATTGAAGCGAATTTGCGCTTGGTTGTAGCTATTGCGAAAAAATATCAAAAGCGCAATATGGAATTTCTGGATTTAATTCAGGAAGGAACTTTGGGATTAGAACGGGGTGTGGAGAAATTTGATCCTATGCGGGGTTATAAGTTCTCAACCTATGCTTACTGGTGGATTCGTCAAGCAATTACCAGAGCGATCGCTCAACAAGGCCGAACAATCCGCTTACCAATCCATATTACCGAGAAACTGAACAAAATTAAAAAGGTTCAACGGGAATTAGCGCAAACCTTAGGAAGATCACCCTCACCTACGGAAATCGCCAAAGAACTGGAGTTAGAACCTGCTCAGATTCGTGAATATCTGAATATGGCGCGTCAACCAGTTTCCTTAGATGTGCGCGTCGGTGAGAACCAAGATACTGAGTTGCAAGAACTGTTGGAAGATGACGGTCCATCACCAGAGTATTACACTACTCAGGAATTCTTGCGTCACGATTTGAACAATTTACTTGCAGAACTTACACCCCAACAGCGCCAAGTTGTCGCCTTACGTTTTGGTTTAGAAGATGGAAATGAACTGTCCTTGGCGAAAGTTGGTGAACGCTTGAACCTCAGCCGTGAACGAGTCCGTCAATTAGAGCATCAAGCTCTTGCACATTTACGTCGCCGTCGAGCTAATGTTAAAGAATACGTTGCCAGCTAGAAACATGGAATCGCAACAGCGTATTTCAAAGCATTACTACTGGTGATGCGCCTCCTGATTCCAAATCAGGGGGCGATTTTTTTGGGATAAAGCAAAAAAGATTTTTAATTTATTTAATTTATTGTGCGAAATCTGTGGATTAGCAGTTGTATGTAATTGTAGTTTAACACCAAAATTCAGCAGATTAGATATATCCCAAAAATGCACAATCATGATGACAAAGTATAAAAATTTCCAATCTCGATTTTACATCCCCCAAGCGGAAGATTTTATTATGTAACGCATAAATTTATTACCCAGTAATAATCTGAGATTATTCCCCAAAATCACATAAACAGCGAGTTTTTGCTGAATTTGAAATTAAATATATAGATAAAACTTTTGAGGGAATCTTCGGTAATTAATATTTAGTTATTATTGCAGAAATCCAGAAACCAACCATACTTAACTTTATTGCGGGAGAAATCCAGTGCTTAATCATATTTCCAAATTAATGACTTCCAGTAAATTTCAATTTCCCGTCGTTGGCTTGATTGTTTCTATTGGTGTTTTAGGTATTAATTATTCTAGTCAACAACATTATAAACTGCTCTCATCAACAGCCTTAGCTGCTAATTATGTAGTACCTAGCCATCAAAGCGATATTAACTCTCATACTGCTCTTTTATCACGACTCCAAGATATAAAAAAAGAAAGTATTCAACAATCACCAGTTAATAACTATTATCAGGTATCTGCTGATAAATTTACAGAAAATATTACCACATTATCTGTAAATACAAGAGAATTAGATAGAAAAGGAAACGTCCAATTTCCCGACCAAGATGGAATTTATCTTTATGGACAATCAACAACACCAAATCAATTAGGACAAGGTTACATCCTCTTTCAAAAACAGCAAAGTAAAATCATTGGTGCTTTATATCTTCCTCAATCTGAATTCAGTTGTTTTCAAGGGACTTTGGCCAAGTCAGGAGAATTAGCAATGACGGTGAAAAGTTCCCCAGGTGAAGTCGGTGCAATTGAGGTTTCTACAATTAGTACAATACCTAAAATTAGTGATGATCAATCAACAAGTTATGCTCATTCAATCAGTTTGCAAGACTATCATCAACTAAATTCTTTGAGTCCTAATGATAGAGAAATGTTGCAAATGTGCAAACAGGAAGCTAATGGTGTGAGGTAAGCTTTTACAAGATTGCCAATATAGTTTAAAACCTCTATAATAAGGATAGATAAAGTATTCTTAGTTAACCATGATTACCCTCAATATAGATGATATTGAACGAAATCTATCAGGATTTCTTAAACTCATTCAAGAAGGTAATAGCTTGATTATTACTCAAGCGAATGAACCTATTGCTGAAATTAAACCAATTGTGATAAATCAAGCTCTAAAAAAACCTCGCCCTATTGGTCTATGTGTAGGTGAGTTTGTTGTTCCTGATGATTTTAATGATCCTCTTCCTGAAGAGATTATTAATCTGTTTGAAAATCCATGAAAATACTGCTAGATACTCATATTTTTTTATGGTTTATTACTAATAATAACCGACTATCACGAAAATATTGTGATTCTATTAGTAATCCAGATAATGAAATTTATTTGAGTGTAGTTTCAGTTTGGGAAGCAATGATTAAATATCAATTAGGAAAATTAACTTTGCCAGAATCTCCTGATACTTACCTTCCCAAACAACGCGAAAAACATTTAATTTCTAGTTTATCTATTGATGAAACTACAATTGCTCAATTAGCCAAACTACCACCTTTACATCATGATCCCTTTGATCGTCTTTTGATTTGTCAATCTTTAGAGCATGATTTAATGATGATGACAGAAGATAAAGCAATTATTTCCTATCCAATGGTTAAAGTTTTTTGAATATTTACAAATACCATTAATACTCTATTCCAGCTTGAGCTTTCACACCTTGATCTTTAAAAGGATGCTTAACTAATGTCATTTCAGTAACTAAATCTGCTTTTTCAATTAATGCTGGTAGTGCGCCTCTTCCCGTGAGAATTACGTGCTTGTCTGCTGGTTTTTCGGCTAAACCTGCTAATACTTCTTCAACTTGTAAATAACCCAATTTGAGAGCAATATTAATTTCATCTAAGAGGACTAATTTAAAATCGGGGTTTTTGATAAATTCTAGGGATTTTTCCCAAGCAGCAGCAGCTTTATCGAGATCACGATCACGATCTTGGGTTTCCCATGTAAAACCTTCTCCCATTGCATGAAATTCTAGTTGGTTTTCCCAATGGCTAAAAGCGCGTTTTTCTGCTGGTTCCCATGAGCCTTTAATGAATTGAACTATTGCTACTTTATATCCATGTCCAAGCGATCGCAATACCATCCCCAAAGCCGCAGTAGTTTTTCCTTTACCATGACCAGTATTGACAATAATTAAGCCTTTTTCGGGTATGGCTTTAGCTATGCGTTGATCTTGAACTTCTTTCCGGCGCTGCATTTTCTGACGGTATTTTTCATCAGTTTGGGATGTTGATATTACCTCATCAATTAACCGGGAAATCTCTTGATCTGCATTTAATTCTTCTGGAGTGTCGTTGTTCATAAACCTTATTGATAAATAACTATTATAACTAAGAGCATGAAGTATAATTTTTGTGTTTTCAGAACTTCATTAGTAATGTTAGACTGGTAATGATATAAATTCTGTTATCTGCGATCTTAATAATTTGTTTTATATTCTACTTCAAATCGTTGACATTCTGCTTGATATTGAGCAAATTCAGCATCAAGTAATTCCTTACTAGCATAATAATAAGCCAACGCACTGTAAATACCTGCAATTGTCAAATAAGGCTTATCTTCGATAATTTCTTCTGAAGTCATACCAGATTTAATTTCATTGACAATATACTGAACTGTAATGCGAGTGTCAGCAATTCGCAGACGACCACCACAAGTATCTGGTGTGCTAACAATCAAAGTGGAAATATCTGTGAGGGTTGGCATCGGTTTCTGAATTAATCCTCTGGGATAATCTTATTGTAAACCAAAAAGAGCGATCGCGTCCTGAAGAGATAGCACTCCGTAGGAATCGCCTTGAAAATTCAAAAATCAACAATAAGATTGATTCAAAAGTGTTTATCTATAGCTATCAAGTCAATACCAAATTTACCCCAATGAAGTGATATAAATCAGGAGGAAAGAAAGGAGTTAATTCCACTAATTTACCCAAAAGACCAACATCTTGGACTCTGACAATATCAATATTTGGGTTACGTCGCAACAATCCCCTGACAATAGTATTATCAAAATTTTCGTCAGCAAGCGGTTTCAAAATACTTCCCGTTCTGCTTTCCGCGCCAACAATCTATCACGCAACCCTTGAGGGTCAAATTTTGCCTCATTTATCCTGCGAATTTCCTGTGCTTGTTGCTGTCTTTGCTGTAGATACACTTCCACTTCTTGTTGATGATTGAGGTAGAAGGCAATCGTAGCATAGACATCAGCAAGTTTAAGGGATGGATAACGGTAAGCAATTTCTTCTGCTGTTGTTCCTTGTTTAAAAACAGCAATTACCGTATCGAGTGTTACACGAGTTTTGCCTATCCTCATCACACCATCAGTGGTAAATTCCAATGGTGCGGGTTCAGATGCAATTCCCTCTGAGAGATTCACTAATGCTTGTGCCATAATTAATAACAAGTTAGTTATATTTAATAATAGCAAATATTGATTGAAATATACCTTTGGATTTGCTCAAAGAGAAATATAAAACTGGATGACTCCCAAATTATTCCATTGAGCATTACCACTAATTTATATCGCTACAAAATATTTTAGCAACTTCCGTACATTTGAATACGATAACATTATATTCAGCATATTTACTATTCAGGATTTCCCAAAAATGTCACAACAACAAGGTAAGAAAATTGCCCCTATACCAATGTCTAACAATGTTAGCGTGGTTGACTTGATTGATACCTATTTTACCGCTTACAACTCAGCCCGGTTGCGGGAAGCCTGTCAACTGCTGACTAAGGAAGTGTTTCAAGAGGGTGTAACTGTAGGAGTTAGCCTTTCCGGGGCGATGACACCCGCAGGTTTTGGGGTTTCCGCCCTTGCGCCCCTAATTCGCAATGGTTTTATTGACTGGATGATTAGCACTGGCGCGAATCTTTACCATGATATGCACTATGGTTTAGGTTTTGAACTCTTTGCTGGTAGTCCTTTTTTAGATGATGTCAAATTACGAGAAGAAGGAACAATCAGAATTTATGACATTGTTTTTGGTTACGACGTACTGCTAGAAACTGATGCTTTTATTCGTAAAGTTCTCCAAGCAGAACCTTTCCAAAAACGCATGGGAACGGCTGAATTTCACCATTTGCTGGGTAAGTGCGTCTGGGAAATAGAAAAGCAATTGGGTGTCAAAAATTCCTGTCTATTGGCGACAGCTTATGAATGTGGCGTACCTATTTATACTTCTTCCCCTGGAGATAGTTCCATTGGGATGAATGTCGCTGCTTTGGCTTTAGAGGGTTCAAAGCTGGTAATAGATCCGTCCATTGATGTCAATGAAACCGCAGCGATTGTGTATGGGGCGCGAGAAAACAACGGTACAAGTGCAGCGGTAATTATTGGTGGTGGTAGTCCCAAAAACTTTTTATTACAAACACAACCGCAACTTCACGAGGTTTTAGGGTTGGAAGAACGGGGACATGATTTCTTTGTACAGTTTACTGATGCCCGTCCTGATACTGGTGGTTTATCGGGGGCGACTCCGGCTGAAGCTGTGAGTTGGGGGAAAATTGACCCAGATGAGTTACCTAGTGCCATTGTTTGTTATACCGATAGTACAATTGCTTTGCCTTTAGTGACTGCTTATGTCCTAAATCAATGTCCACCTCGTCCCTTGAAGCGGTTGTATGATGGACGTGAAGCTTTATTAGATACTTTGCAAAAAGACTATCTAGCAGCTAAAGATCAGCCTGTGAGTGAGAGTAGTAAGGAAAAAGCCGCTACTTATCCCTGCGGCACACCGGTTAAAGGTTAGGGTTTTAAAGTCATATTAGTAAGGTGCGTCAGCTAATAATTTATTAAGTTTGACGCACCCTACTAACTTATAAACGATTAATGTCCCATTTATTATGATTATGATATATTTTGGATGGTTCCAATCATTTTAAAACTTGATACATGATATAACATCACAAATCATCCAATAGAAAAATATGAAAAATATTCAAATTACTTCATTAGGTATCAACCAAGCACTTAAAAACCATGATTATTTATCATCCATTGCAGAATATATATGGAACGGTTTTGATGCAAAGGCTACTGAAATTAATATAATAATGCAATCTGATGACTTGGGAAGAATATATTTTGGAACAAGATGAATTTAATGCTTCTAACGTGACTTGGGAATTTTATTTAATTGGTAATGATTTTGACAAATCTAAATATATTGAAAGAGAAATACAAAGTGCTAAGTCTCATGGTGAAAAATCTCTAGTACAGGTTGTTGATAATTATAAAATTTATGTTAAAAAGTGGAGTGAGATATTCACTGAGTTTGATTTAAGACATAAATTTTTGTATGACAAACTTGAATTAGAGAAGGCACAACTTAATATGGATGCTAGAAGTGCAAACGAAATCATTAGTAATATCCATAGCAATAGTGCGGTGCAACCTCCTCAACGTGTTATTCCAGAAAATTAAAATTTTTGTAACTTTATAAGTGAAGAGGCTTAACATCCGGTTAAAAAGTTGTTATCGTAGACTTGATAAGGAAGAACTATTTGCTATTTTTTAAAGCCAGTTGATATCCTACATAAATCTATTGATTAACGCATCTTTATCCGCGTTTATCTACGCTCATCCGCGTACCCTTATTCTTGCTATTCTCTCCTCAGAGTGATTTTTATATAAATTAACTAATTACAAATAAAAACCAATTATCTCTAAAGATTGATTCAAACAATGTTTAATTCAATTACCATGCAGTATTGAAGTAAAAAATAAACATCACAATATCAAATGAAAATTCTTGATTTTGCTATATCTAGATTACAGTTAGCATCCAGACTTTTATTTGTGGCTTTTGCTTGCGCCTTCCTATTTTTAACTACTGCTTTTCCGGCTTTAGCTATCAGTAGTTATCAGAGTAACCCCAGGGAGGGAACAACACAACTATTAGAAACTCAACGCCAAACAGATAAAGCCGCTAAAACTGCGCCGTTGGGACTGAAAGAAACTCAAGAAAAAACAAAGAAAGGACTGAATGAAGTTCAGGGAGATGCTGATATTGATAAAATGAAGAATCCCGAAAATTCACAACGTGCAACTTCAACAAAAGAGGAAATAGAAGGCTTTTTGGAAAAAATTACAGGTAAGAAAAAGTAAATATCATTTATAAAAGATAACCACCATATCCCCGTTTTCTTCAAGAATTTGGGGATATGAACGATTTTCACAGTAGGCTTGATTATAAAAAAACATAATCAGCATATTCCTAAATATATAAAAGTAATGAAACGTTAATCTTACCTTTGATTGATGTTAATTATGTCAATATTAAGAAAACTTATATTAAGCTATTTACGTGCTAATCGGGATGAACAATTATGACCATACATAAAATAAACATTGGTTTGACAGAAGAACAGCGTCACGCCGTGATGAATCTGTTAAATCAAGATTTAGCAGATGCCTATGTCCTCCTAGTGAAAACGAAAAAATATCATTGGGATGTTGTCGGTCCTCAGTTTCGCACCTTACATAAACTTTGGGACGAACACTACGAAGAACTGACAAAAAATATTGATAAAATCGCGGAAAGGATTCGCACTTTGGGGTGTTATCCCACTGGCACAATGGAAGGGTTTCTGAATCTTGCTACCCTCAAAGAACATAGCGGAGAAATTCCCACCGCAACGGGAATGGTAACTCAATTGGTGGAAGATCATGAGCAGGTTATTCGCAATTTAAGAAACCATATAGATCAGTGTAGTCAAGAATTTCATGATCAAGGTTCTGCTGACTTTTTAACTGGTTTGATGGAAAGACATGAAGAAATGGCTTGGATGTTGCGCTCATTCATTGAAGGAGAAGCATTAGCACCAGATGGTAAAAAACAACCAGGAAAAACCAAAGTTCCCGTCGGTGTGTAATTGATAATTGTCCACACAAAATATGAGGATTAAACAAGTGCCAGAACTATATCAAGCAGACCGTACCATTTCTGCCGTATTTAAAGAAGAGAAACAAATTGATAGTGTAATTCGGCGGTTACTAGATAAAAATGTCCCCAAAGATCATATTTCGGTGATGGGGCGAAATTTCCAGTCAGAAACGCGAATTTCTGGTTTTATTACGAAGCGAGATGTGATCTTAGGAGGTTTGCGGACAGGAGCAATTTTTGGTTCTTTGTTTGGATCTTTTCTGAGTTTGCTCACAGGTGTAGGTGTATTGTTTGTTCCCTTTGTTGGTCCGATTGTCGCAGCAGGTCCGATTGGGGCGATATTATTGGGGGCTGCAAGTGGAGCGCTCGCTGGTAGTGCTGGTGCAGGTTTAGTCTCAGTTCTCACGGCTTTGGGAATGTCAGAAGACAAAGCTACCGTTTATCAAACCCGTTTAGAAGCTGGTGAATTCTTAGTCATGGTAGAAGTACCGAGCGACCGCACGGGTGAATTTCAATTAATCTTAGAAAGTGCAGGTGGTGAAGAAATTAACACAATTGAAAAAACACTACCTCACCCTTGTCCTGGAAAATGCAACAGTGCAGATGATTTATCTCCTGAAGTTCGCACCCATCTTTCAGCAGAAGCCCAGCGGGTATTCATGCAGCGTTATAACATTGCACTGAATGAAAACATGGACGAACTCACATCTGAACAAATGGCTTGGGATGAAGTTCACAAGCGATTTGATGAAGATGAAAATGGAGTTTGGTCAAAAGAAAAAGTTTTGCGCTAGGGATATGCAAACAACAAATTGTATAATCTAGCAAAAAAATATTTACCCAGTCATTAAGCTGGATAAATACTCTTGTGGTGCGGGCATACTATGGCTAACGCCACGCTGCGCTAACGACAAGCTCAGTACAAGTCTTGCCCGCTATTTAGATCCAGAAACAGGTTAATTGCCCCTATATATATTCATCAAATATCTATTTACTATTTTGCTGTTTTATTGCAAGTTTTCACTACTTCGATATCATAATCAAAAACCTCTGGCATATCTGGTTCTGAGGCAGTTTCCACAGATACCACTTCTATTTCTTCTGGTTTAACAATCACAGGTTTTTTAGCAGTTCGAGTCCCTTCAACTTCGCTACCTCGACTTCGCTCGGCACAAGTCAGGGAAAGACGCTCACTGCTGGCTTTTTCAACTACAACCTGTTCTTCTTTTTGGCGTTCCTTTTTGGTTTTCTTTTGCTTAACAAAAGTTTCTCTGTCTCTTACTTCAGCTAAAATCGAACGATTGCTAATCTCTTTACCTGCTTGTCGAATCCTGCGACTCATGGCTTTAGCCTCATCAAGAGACAATTCTTCCGTCTCCAAATCTTGAGCATAAGCACGAGCTAAAAATTCTTCTTGAGAACCTGTTTGGCGATAAACCAAGATAGTTGTAATATCTTTCGGGTTAAATCTTGTTAATCCATGCTTGTAGAGCTTGTCCATTACTCTACCTATTTTATCATCATTTAAATCTGATTAATTTAATTGGTCGTTCAATTGTGCCGTTGCAAGCAGCAATTCCTTTGATGAGAGTAAAATTTTTAGCAAGTCTATGAATGGGCGATTACCTCCTTCGCAGAGTTATTTTTTGGTATTTTCCAAATTAAATTTCGTAATACCAAATATCCTCTTGTCTCACGATAATTCGATGCAGGGGAAGTCTATCAATCAATCCCTCCTGTTCCAATTGTCCCAGCAGACGAGTGATAGTTACACGAGTAGAACTGATCAGTGCTGCTAAATCTTCATGAGTTAGACGCATATCAATTAAACGCCCTTGTTCTACTTCTGAGCCAAATTTTTTGGATAACCATCCTAATAGTTGAATCAGCATAGTCTCTACTTTTTTATGGCTACGAATCACCATTAATTCTTCCGCTTGTTGAATGTGATACAGCAAAGTTTCTGTGAGTTGATGCCAATCATCCACAGGTAAAACAGTGGCTTCTACTGTGGTTAAACATTCCATCCGATAGAGTTTTATTTTCGAGAGAACTTCACCAACCACATCTCCCGGACCCCATAATCCCAAAGCTACTGTTGTACCGTCTTCTAGATAAGTGTATGTCATCACAAAACCGCTTTCTATTTGCCACACAGCATTTTTTTTAACGGGCAATAGCGATCGCCTGGTGAAAATCTTTGGAGTATTGTTAGTAGATGATTGAGTTAAACCTGTGTATAATGACATCAGCGTATGTATCACTAATTTCCGATGTAGTAACCGTAGTATACAATATTCTTGATTTAAAAAATATTGTATTGAGATATTTTCCTGAAAATATTCAGCAATTTTGAGAATCTTGCATACAATCACCGTAAATCCGATAGAGTTATGGTATTTTATTTATTGTAAGTGTGGTACCATCACATCTAACACCCAAAAGTAAAATAATTGCGGTTAATAGCCGAAAAATCTATCAATGTACAGTAGTATTCTGAATACAGATTTGAATAGTCAAAACTACGCTCTTCTGGATCTTTCTGCAAAAGTGGAATACGCGCTCCTAGCACTTTTAGAACTAGCCAGTCATCACGATAAAAAAGTTCCTTTGACTATGAGTGAGATTGCCGCCAAGCAACCCATACCAGAACGCTATCTCGAACAGATTCTCACTCAAGTACGGCGTGCGGGTTTGGTACAGAGTCAACGTGGCTCAAAAGGCGGTTTCCTGTTAATGCGTGAGCCTTGGCAAATTACTTTGCTAGAAATTGTCACCTTGGTAGAAGGTGAACGGAAAGACAAAGAAAGCTCTGAGACTCCGACGATAGAAAAAACTTTGGTTCTGGAAATCTGGGAAAAAGCTAATGCGGCTGCAATTGAGGTTTTGCGTAGCTATACACTCCAAGATTTGTGTCAAGAAAGAGAGACTCGCGCCCAAAATAATCCCATGTATTACATTTAGTTATCAAGAGGTTTGTCCATGCGAATAGCCAAAAATATCACCGAGTTAGTGGGTAAAACGCCCTTAGTACAATTAAACAAAATTCCTCAAGATTCAGGAGCATTGGCACGGATTGTTGTCAAACTAGAAAGTATGAATCCTGCGGCTTCTGTGAAAGACAGAATTGGCGTGAGCATGATTCAAGCAGCAGAAGAACAAGGCTTAATTATTCCTGGTAAAACAACTTTAGTTGAGCCAACTTCTGGGAATACAGGTATTGCTTTAGCAATGGTTGCAGCCGCTAAAGGTTACCGGCTGATTTTGACCATGCCGGATACTATGAGTCAGGAAAGAAGACTCATGCTAAGAGCTTATGGGGCGCAATTAGAGTTAACACCGGGGGTAGAGGGAATGCGGGGAGCGATCGCTAAAGCGACAGAAATAGTTGCTATCACCCCCAACGCTTATATGTTGCAACAATTTAGTAATCCTGCTAACCCCCAAATTCACGCTCGCACCACTGCTGAAGAAATTTGGCATGATACAGATGGAGAAGTTGACATCCTCGTGTCAGGAGTAGGAACTGGGGGAACAATTACGGGCGTGTCTGAAGTAATTAAACAACGCAAACCCAGTTTTCAAGCAGTAGCAGTTGAACCAGTTAACAGCCCAGTGTTAGCAGGAGGAAAACCAGGTCCACACAAAATTCAAGGTATTGGCCCCGGATTTATTCCCGCTATTTATCGTTCAGAACTGATAGATGAAGTTATTCAAGTCTCAGATGATCAAGCGATTATATACAGTCGGCGGTTAGCGAAAGAAGAAGGACTGTTATCAGGAATTTCTGCTGGTGCAGCTTTATATGCGGCATTGCAACTAGCTAAACGCCCAGAAAATGCCAATAAATTGATAGTTATGGTGCAGCCTAGCTTTGGTGAACGCTATTTGAGTACCGCATTATTTCAAGATACCAATGAGAATGAATGGTTAACTAAACTTTGAAAATTTAATCATTGGTGATAGAAACAATTATTTCCTCTTCTCCTTTATCTTGGTTACTATCATTTCTCTTCACCAAAAACAATAAACAAATACAACTACCAAGGAGTTTTAACGGACTTAACGCTTTACTTTTCCATATAATGACTACTCCTAAACCTATCAGCATAAATAGCACAAGATAATCACCATAATTGGTCAAAAAATCAGCTATTTTTTGCTGATGGGTTAACTGATATGCTGCATAACACCAAATGGCTAACAGGAGAAAAAATAACCCAATAATTATTAAAAACCTCTCTAATTGAATGCTAGAAAATAACAGTATATAAATGCTAATATTATCGCTACCATTAGCTACCGTTATCGCTGCCACAGTGTAAATTTTTGGTGCTAAAAAAGATGGTGTTATCTCCTCTGACATATCAGACAATTGTTCCGTTTCCTTATTCACTAAACTACTGATACCAATAGCAATAGGAATTAAGCCTAGTAAACCAATCCATAATTGAGGCAGAATCAGTCCACCAAATAATCCAGGTAAACTGAAGATGAAGAGAATAGTAAAACCTAAATATTGACCAACAACAATTTGCCAAGGGCGAAAATTTTTATTTACTTGCGAAAAAAATACCAACAGAATCAAAATATCATCAATATTAGTTGCTATGAAAGCAACTACCCCGGTAATAATTGCTGTCAATAAATTATTCATTTTAGATAATTTCAATAGTGATTACTTAAATCATGTAGGTTGGGTTGACGGAAGGAAACCCAACATTTCCGATATCTCTAATATTTCTGGTATTTTGTTGGATTGCGCTGTCGCTTAACCCAACATTTTTTTAATTGAACCTGAAACTTATGAGATTAAATTTAGTGATCCAAATATTGCTATCTTAATAAATAGTATATTTTTGAATTTTACCATGAACAAGTTTGCTACTGCTTTTACAGAAGGCATAATTGCCTTTGCTGCTACTAATATTGACGATATCATGATTCTGCTCCTATTTTTTTCGCAAATAGATAGAAATTTCCGCCGTAGACATATTTTTATCGGTCAATATCTTGGTTTTACAGCTATTATTATCCTCAGCTTACCAGGGTTTTTTGGTGGCTTAGTCATCCAGCGAGAATGGATTGGATTATTAGGAATATTACCAATTGCAATTGGTATTAAGCAATTAGTAAATCGTGAAGAAGAAAGTACAGAAGTTCAGACAGTGAATACTGAACAGAATAGTCCTCAATCTTCTTTTTTATTAAGCATTTTACATCCCAATACTTATAAAGTTGCGGCTGTGACAGTTGCTAATGGGGGTGATAATATTAGTATTTACATACCCCTATTTGCAGGTCAAGATATTGTTGGGTTAGGAATAATTTTAGCGGTATTTTTTGGCATGGTAGGGTTTTGGTGTGGTATCGCTGATTTATTAAACCGTCAAGCTAACATTAGTTATATTTTAAGTCGCTATAGACAGGCTATTGTCCCTTTTGTATTAATTGGTTTGGGGATATTTATTATGTATGAACGAGGAACATTTAATCTATTATTTGGACAGGTAAATTAAAAAGCTGAGGGGTAGATATAGATAATCATGCCTGTGAAACTAATTTCCAACTTACCATCATTAAAATGCTATAGATAATAAATCTAAGCGGACGTTGAGGGGTGATTTCACAAAGTTTAGCACCAATAAGAACTCCGGGAACAGAACCTATCCAAATAGGTATGACTAGACTCCAATCAACAGTTCCTAAAGTTAGATGTCCCAGGGACGTAAATATTAGTAAAATAGCGGCTTGAGTAATATCTGTACCCACCAATTTTCGGGCATCTAATCGGAAAAATGCTATGATAGCTAAGGCAAACATAGAGCCTGATGAAACACTTGTCATTCCCACAGAAAAGCCTAAAATTGCGCCAATGAGTAAAGTGAAAAAACGTCCTTCATTGGTTTTTAAATTTAATTTTGGTAATTCGGGTAAATTGATTTTGGGGAAAAATGTCATCAACAACATTTGGATTAATGCTGTAAATGTAACTATCAAAATCATGACTCCTAGTAACCGCAGTAAGAGGTTATCTAGGTTATGTTCTCCAGTTTGTCTAAGTTGATGTAAAACTCCTACACCCAACAGCGAACCAGAAACACTACCCATTGACAACCATTTAACTATTTCTAAATCAAGGGTTTTTTGTTGCCAGTGTTTAACTCCACCGACTACTTTCATTAATGTGGCGGCAACCACATCAGAACTAATAGCAATAGAAGGTGGGACTTGAAAAACAAAAATCAACATAGGAGTGATCAAAGATGCACCACCTATTCCGGTTAAGCCCACAATGATACCAATAAAAAAGCTAAAACCCGGTAGTAATAAGTAGTCCATACTAGTGTTAGTGTAAGTTATTTGAGAAAGAAGATAAGCTTGGATAGACCTAATTTTATGAATACAAAAAATTGCTGTCTAAGTTTGTTCAGAATGACTTTTTATAGATCTTGTAAATAGACTTTTATTACTTCTGAAGAGTAATTGTTTATACTTAGTTTTTAAAGCTAACCCTAGTTTTGGCAATTTTGATAAAACTACGGCATCTCTATCAATTTACTGTATTATAAACTCATAAATAATAAAATGTCTAGTACCAGTATCTATAAAGTTCTTTTAGTGAAGATCTTCTGATTTTTACCACTCCGCAGCCAATTATTTCTCTTGTCTGGGGTTCCTTTTAGGAACTACGGTTAGAAACGGTAAGTTCTACCGAGATTGCCTGTGGAGCGGACAAACCTCTTAGGAGTCATTCTAAGACCATGATTAAACAGGAAATAACACTAAGATTATCGCTGTCCAGATGTGTCTAGACTTTGGTAATTTTGGGTAAGTTTTATCAGCAATTCTCATTTTGAAAAAAATAAAGTATTAGCCCCAATTTTGGAATTCA
>JBAXRM010000046.1:0-26524 GCA_037131225.1 Nostocales cyanobacterium ELA583
ATTTTATTTGCGGGAGTTCGCACATTTTTCTGCGGGGATACACATTGATTTTTTTAGTGGGTAAAAATACTATCGGTGAAAGAAACAAATTAGCCATCAAAGAAGGATTCATGCAAATGCGTAAGATTGCCCGTGCTGCTGTTTTAACTACTTTCAGCACTCTGCTAGGATTTGTGCCACTGGCTGTTAATGCTCAACAAATTCCAACTAATTCAGTTATTATCTGTAGCAGCATACCTGGTGGTGGTAAAGCAAGCTTTAAACTTAACGGTAAGGTGCAATATTTAAAGTCTGGTGATTGTGGTACTTATTCTGGTGCTTCTATCTTTCTTTTTTATACTGAATATGGACGTAATCCTCGGTATGTACTTCAGCGTCAACTAGCAGGTGGAGGACAGTATGATTTTCAGAAAACTAAATCGGGAGACTTAGATGTGGTTCCAGTTAAGTTTATTCCGAAGTAGATTATTGCTTGACTAGCTTAGTTCATGTTATGCGATCGCACTTTTGATCGCTCTTTCTTCAGATCCCCGACTTCTTAAGGAAGTCGGGGATCTAGTTTCTAACTTTCGATAAAAGGGTGATTTTGGGCGATCACTTTTTTAAGAATAGGGTGATTTTGGGCGATCGCTCTTTCATAACAGGATGATTTTAGGCGATTCCTGCGGAGCGCTTCGCTATCGCTCCTTGATAATAGAATGATTTTAGGCGATCGCTCTTTCATGAAAGGATGATTTTAGGCGATTCCTGCGGAGCGCTTCGCTATCGCTCTTTTATAATAGGATGATTTTGAGCGATCTTAGTATTCAGATCCTCTGGCTTCAAGCTGCCGTTGATACAACCTGAAATGGGATATTCTCTAGAACAATTTCTGGTAATTGACCAGATCCAAGCACCTCTTTTGCATCAAGAATTTCTACACCAACTAAAACTTCACCTGCACCAATGTTTAGTGCTATTTCATCACTTAATCGTAAAGTACGACATTCATGATCTCCATCAACTAGGCGAATATAAAGTGAGTCTGTTTCTTGATCATAACTAATTTTCATAGCGTTACTTTCCTCAAAAATAAAATGTATATACAGTAATTACTACAATCTCCGTCTCGCTTTCGGCAATGATTGGTGAAACTCGTTTAATAGAATAGGAGCGCCCTTGCCATTCTCCATTAAACTGAAAGTCGTAACGATATTCAAGTCTGCCTTGCTTGGCTTGCTTTTGACTACCATTAAGAATTGCTTCAGTGACTTCTATTTCATTTGTACCACGCTCTAAGCATTGCAATAAAGCGTGTTTAGTAAAACGAATTAGTTTCATAAAATTTACATACTGCGATTCCTACGGAGCGCTAGTTCCCTCCGGGACGCTTTGCGAACGCTATCGCTCTTTTAATGACAGGATTATCTATCAACCCAAAATGCACTGTAAAAGATTTTGTAGTGCTTGTTTAGTCTCTCTATTTACAAAACATCTATCTCTGTTATATAATTATAATACATTTGTAAAATATTGAGAAACTTATGACTCAGATTACAATTGAAGAAGCTACTCAAAATTTATATAAACTTCTAGAACAAGTCGCTAAAGGTGAGCAATTTGTGCTGATGAAAGAAGGTAAAGAAATTGCTCGTCTTCTTCCTCCTCAACCGGAAAAAAAAGTATTTCCTAGTTTAAACTCTTTTAGAAAATCAATAGTTTTAAAAGGAAGTGCAATGAGTACCACGATATTAGAAGAAAGAGAGAACGAAAGATATTGATTTATCTAGATACTAGCGCCATTGTTCCTTATTATGTGCCTGAAAAATTAAGTGATGTTGTTGAACAACTATTACAAAAACAAGAAGATAAACCAATCATTAGTCAATTAGTTGAGGTAGAATTATTTTCTGCTTTATCTCGTAGGGTAAGAATGGGTGAAGTTTCCCAAAATGACGCTAGACGGATTACAGAATTGTTTGAAAATCACCTTAATGAAAGTTTATATCGTCTTGTTTTATTGGAAAATCAACATTATCGTTTAGCTAGAGATTGGATACCCAAGTTTGATCTGCCTTTAAGAACTTTAGATGCTTTACATTTAGCAGTGTGTAGCATTAATAATTTTTCTCTGGTGACAGCAGATGATAAATTAGCTCAATCTGCTACTATTTTAGGGATAGATATTCTTTTATTGACTTCCAATCTCAATTTTAGTTAGATATACGATTCCTTCAGAGCGATTCCTGGGTCGCGCTTCGCGATCGCTCTTTTGAGAATAGGGTGATTTTAGGCGATTCCTGCGGAGCGCTTCGCGATCGCTCTTTTGACAAGAGGATGATTTTAGGCGATTCCTGCGGAGCGCTTCGCTATCACTTGATATAATTAATCTTGCCAATTTTGTTTTGCTCTGGTAAAAATCTCATCTATAGTCTGATCTTGATATATTGTTTTAGAAATTTCTACATAATCAGTAGGGGTCTTGTGTAGCAACGTCAAGAACCGCATAGCTGCTGCTGAACCTAGAGATTTATATAGAGCATTGATGCCTTTTACTTTAATTTCTGTATCATCCATAATATTATTTATTTCCATAGTTTTCATTATTCCTAATATAGTCAATTGGGTTCATTATTCCTATTTCTAACGCTAACTTCTGAGCTTGTTTTCTCAAACTGTCATCACAAGTTAGGAAAAAATCAGCTTGAATATAAACAGCACAGGCCAGATGTAGAGCATCTTTACTTGATAGATTAGCTAACTGCTGAAATAAATGGGCTTGTTCTGCTATTTCAGTTTTTGGAGCTACCTTTATTTTACACAAACTTACCATACCCAAAACTGAATATTTACGATCAACAAAGGGGCATAATTCGGTTTCATCTTGGTGTATAAAAGACCACACCAGACTTACTTGTTCTGTTTGAGCCTGAGTAAATATTTCTTGGCAGGCTACAGCCTCCATTTGGATTCTAACTTGTCTTGGATCATCAAAGCCACGTTGAAAGCAATTATAGTCTAAATAAATCAGTGTCATGTTTCATGTTTAGTAACTACACTACTGCTTTTTTATATTAACTGCTTATGGTGATATCACTGCTATTCCTACGGAGCGCTTCGCTATCGCTCTTTTGAGAATAGGGTGATTCCTACGGAGCGCTTCGCTATCGCTCTTTCGATAATAGAATGATGTTTTCAGTGCAAAAGTAGGGTGTGTTAGCGACAGCGTAACGCACCATTCCACGTTAACTCAGAATTGCAGGTTATTAAATTTGCGTTCCTTAATGTTGGGTTTCGCTTACGCTCTACCCAACCTACAGATATTCAATTAATAATTACTCAAATCCCATTGCTTCCGCAACAGCTTTGATATCTGCGGCAATACCCTGTTTAAATTGGGCATAACTGTGTTTAATTGCCGTATCTGGGTCTTTCAAACCATTACCAGTGAGAACACAGACTACCGTTGCTCCTGTGGGAACTTCGTCTTTTACCTGTAATAAACCCGCTACAGAAGCAGCACTGGCAGGTTCACAGAAAATTCCCTCTGATGATGCTAATAGCCGATAAGCATCGAGAATTTCCTCGTCAGTCACAGACCGGAAACTTCCCTGACTAGCTGTTTGCGCCGCAATGGCTTTATCCCAACTGGCAGGATTTCCAATTCTAATGGCTGTAGCTATGGTGTCAGGATGTGCCACTGGTTTACCATATACCAAAGGTGCAGCACCAGCGGCTTGAAAACCCATCATTTTCGGTAAGCGATCGCATTTTCCGTCTTGATGGTATTGACAAAAACCCATCCAATATGCTGTGATATTGCCCGCATTCCCCACCGGAATACATAACCAATCGGGAGCATCACCTAAAGCATCAACGACTTCAAAAGCTCCAGTTTTTTGCCCTTCTAAACGGTAGGGGTTGACAGAATTAACTAAAGTGATGGGATACTGATCTGCCATTTCCCGGACAATTTCCAGGGCGCGGTCAAAATTGCCCTGAATGGCTAGGACTTCCGCCCCATAAAGTAACGCTTGTGCGAGCTTACCTAAAGCCACATAGCCGTCAGGAATCAATACAAATGGCTTCATTCCTCCGCGTCTAGCATACGCAGCAGCGGCGGCGGAGGTATTACCAGTGCTGGCACAAATTACGGCTTTAGCACCTGCTTCCTTGGCTTTAGAAATTGCCATTGTCATCCCCCGGTCTTTGAAGCTACCAGTGGGGTTAAGTCCATCATATTTGACATACACCTTCACCTGTCTGCCAATACGTTCGGCGATCGCTGGCACGGGAATCAAAGGTGTGTTACCTTCCAACAGAGTTACCACGGGGGTTTTTTCGCTGACAGGCAAATATTGACGATAGGCTTCGATCAGCCCTGGCCATGGTTGGGAATAAGATTTAGCAGCAGACAGGCTCAAAGTCACGGGATTCAAAATTTTTTAGTTAAGGATTTGGAATTGGGAATGCTTTTAGTTCAAGTATCCCACTTTTCAAGTCTATATGTTAGTTATGGAACACCGTCATCATGATCGGAGTCTCTTATTACTACATTTGTAACCTAGTTAGAGTATAGAATGAAAACTATACAATTTTTTAACAAAGTTAAATATTAGTATATAATACTATCATTTCTAATGGTGTGAGTTAAGTTTGTAATGCCAACCACTATGTCTACTATGTCATCCAGTGTTTCCGAATGCGAATCCCACGCTAACTTAGTCAAAAAGTTAACGAAGGCTTACTATCGAGACGATCAGCAAGTGAAGTTCATGGACTTGCAAGCAGAGGTAGATTCCCTTTTAGCACAATTACAAAATCTCAAAAGCGAACAAGTGGGAACTTCTAGCGCAGTTGAATAAATTACCTAATCGGTAACTATTCAAATCGCTGATTAGTTTGTGACCACCGTTCCAGACTATAACCCTGTCTTGTTTCTACCAGTAACGCTAGAGATTGATCATCGGTAAGTTGAGCGATCGCTATTAGCGTTTGCTGGTTTACACGGGCAAAATCACTATAAATTACGTTGCTATCCGCTGACAAAATCAAAGTTCGGGGACGTTTTTGATATTCTACCTGTTCTGAGTTATTGCCATCTGATTGATTTAAAGATGCGATCGCTGAATCAGAAATAGTCAAGACAATCTCTTGCTGTTCAGCATTGGTTAAATCAGCCAACTGTACCGGCCAATCACCTATTTTTGCCAGCATTTCCTGTAAATTAGGAATAACACCAGTCGTAATATCACCCGATTGTTGTAATTGTTGCCATATAGTTGGCAGTATTAATTCTACTAACTGGGGTTTTTGTTGATATAACTCTTTAATAGATACTGGAGACGGTTCTATCCATTTCAAAGCGTCCACAGTCAGAGCTAAAGGTCGAGGTTGGAGAGATTTAACCTTACTCTCAGGTAGCGCAGAACCCGACATTAACAGACGTAAACCCTGATTTTGGACTTGTACAGCTTTAATAGTAGTGGTAGTAACTTCTTGTTCTCCATTAGGTTTCCAGACAATAATTTGCATACTAGGGTCGGAACTAATACCGAGAATTTTTCGCCAAAATTTCCGAGGTTGATTTTGCAGTTGATCAAAATTAACAAACGGATAACGTAACCAGCTTGTACCATTATGAAATGCACTAACTTCTACCTGATACCAAACTTGATTATCAGTAATTTTTAAATCAGTTTGCAGAGATATTGGCAACCAATCCTGCTGATTAATCCGATTAATTTGTTTGACAGTCCCAATAATTCGACTTGGATGAGCATTTATTTTATCATCATCAAGTTTAGTTAAAATATCTTGAATATAATTGATTGTCTCCGGGTTAATATTCGGTTGTGATTCCAACCAAGCATTAGCTCTTTCTTCTCCTCGTTGCACTTTAAAAATTAGTGCTAACCAAGCTAAAACTGCCCGACGATTGGGATTTAATCGCAACGCTACAGCCGCACGATTCCAAATTCTCCCTTTATCTGTTTGCAGTAAATTAACAAGTTCTTGACCATAATCAGGTGAAGTTTCTAGTACCTGTAAAGCTTTTTCCCAGCGACCATCAATAATATCTGCGGTAACTTGTTGATTAGGACTTGCCCAATTTTTCTCAGCTTGCCTTTTCGTAAATTCAGAATGTAACCGAATCACATCTATTTGTGCCTGTGCTGCTGGGGAAAAAGGCTGTTTACGCTGTTTTTTTAAAGATTTCAACCATGTAAAAGCAGGAGTCCAGAGTCCATTTTTAGCTAATAATAGAGACTGTTGAAAAGCAAATTCATCAATGGCGGGTTTTTGGAAATTAATTGCTTCTAAATAAATAGAATTAACAACTAACTGACTAGGTTTGACTTGATAAACTTGCAAATTTGGTTCTATACTTGCCGTTTGATTAATAATTAATTCTTTGGTATCATTACCTGTTATCTGTTGCCATTTAGGTAATTGCCCGTTCTGGGTTTTCCAAGATAACATTTGTTGTAAGTTTTTCAGTGTCGGGTTGTAATAGACAACTTGACCATAGATAATATTATCATCGTTCTTTTTGTATTCACCCCGCAAATAAAACCAAAATCCTGGAGATAATTTAGTATCTGTAAAAACTTTCACCTTAGTTAAGGGTAAATGTATTTTAGCCTGTTGATTATCTACATTGGAAATACTTGTAAGTACAGAAGATTCTATAAAATTTTTGGATAGACCAATAATAGGCAATTTGGTAATTAAATAGTAATATTTTTCTGATTGATATTTATACTCTAAATCATCAGCCCGTTGATAAATTCTCAGTTCTACTAATTCTTGACAATTAGACTCACATTTAGTCCGTTTTTGGAAAATTGGTAATATAAAAGAGTCTTGTGATTTACTATCTAAAGGCAGAGTTTCGCCAGATAGGCGTTGTTTTTGAGTTAAACTGAGTTCAATAGCTGTCAATGTCTGGGGTATTTCTTGCTTACCTATAGATATTTTTGCCCATTTTGGTAAAAAATCATTCACCCAGCTAACCTGTGCGGGATTCAAGATATACAGGACACTAATCCAGCCAAAAGCAATAATCATACCAGCACTGCTTAACAACAGAGTCAGCGCCAATGTAGACCATAACCAACTAAACCGTTGAGAACATTTTGGCGTTTTTCTGACTCTTTTTTTGATCGTACATTGAGGAGGCTGATTAACTTTAGCGGCTTTTGGTCTGCGTTTTCGGGGTTTGTTGATCATCTGACTATCACTAGCACTGGTAATTTTAGGTTACTCAAAATCCTCAATGATAGATTGTGACAAATTTAGTGCCATTGCGCCAGTGTAATCGGGTAAAACTTAAAACTTTTTGGAAATACGTACTCTCAAGGCTGAGATAACGTTTAGATCCCCGACTTCTTCGAGAAGTCGGGGATCTGATGAGAGATATGATTATTTATTAATAACTGAGAATGGGTATATTTTTTCTCAAATCCCCAACCTGGAAAAAATCAGCAATAAAAAAGGTTTGGCTAACAACCAAACCTTGACTTAAATCCAGTGCATAACAACATCCCGAATTAATCTAACCTTTATGATCTATTTCTCGCATCTTCCTATAGTATGTATGCAAATTGCCTACAATCTGATAGGAAATCATTTTTATAGCCAAAAACAAAAGACGGGACAAAACCCGTCCGTAATTACAGCTTGAAAATTGGTAATTTATAAAGAGAAATTATTATTACTTCTCTTAAGTTTTGCCTATTTCTGGGATAAATTTAGTAAATTTGCTAACTTGTAAACTATCCGCGCACCAACATTACCATCCCATTCACCGTCACCAACTTCGCAAACATCAAAACCAATAATTTCCCTACCACTATTTACCAGTTCTCGGAATAAATAATAAACTTGTTCTAATTCCAGTCCTCCAGGAACAGGAGTACCAGTATTAGGGCAAAGTTTAGGATCTAAACCATCAATATCGAAGCTGATATAAACTTTTTCTGGTAAATGGCTGATAATTTCTTGACATAAATCAAGCCAAGTTTTATCAGAGTATAATTGTTGTTTAATTGCTGAATCATAATAACCAATAATCCGCTCATTGGATTGATTAATTATTTGCACTTCATCATGACAAATATCTCGCACACCTACTTGGACTAATTTAGAAATTTGCGGTATTTTTATGGCATTGAACATAATAGAAGCATGGGAAAATTCAAATTCCTCATAGGCATTACGTAAGTCTGCATGGGCATCAATATGTAAAATTCCCCAGTCATCATATTGATGAGATAAAGCTTGAAAGTACCCTAATGGTGAACTGTGATCACCACCAATAACAGCAACTTTTTTACCTTGATTCATTGCTGCTTGCGATTGGGTAAATAACCAATGATTTACCTGTTCCCCAGCTTGGTTAATTGCTTCTAGAATAGGAGTTAAATCTGGTGCGTCTGTGAGAGATTTACCTTGGGCTTGGCGGGCAATAATTTTGGCCGCTTGTCGACGATAATAGTTATTTTTTTCGATCATATCCTGGGGAATTTCTACCATAAATATTCCCTGTTTCCAACCATCAGGATGATCAAAATCAAATAAATCTATTTGCAGTGAACCATCTAAAATTCGCTGTGGTCCATTTGCTGTTCCTGCACCATAAGAAACCGTGACTTCCCAAGGGATAGGGATAATAATTAAATTAGCAGAATCGTAATCATCAGGTAATCCGAGAAAATTACCATTGATTTCAGCTACACTGTTGGGATTGTATTCTTGTAGTTGTTTATTCATGGATTGAATGGGTATTTTCTGGTCATTAGGTACTTATTATGCAAATGGAAATAAATGTTTTGAATATGATTAAGAACGACGAGCGTTTAAACAACACCATTCTTTTCTTTTCCAAAGTGTAGCTACTACCCAACCATTTTGTTCTAAAGCATCAGCTACGGCTTTGGATTGTTCTAATAAAATACCACTAAATATACCCCAAGTGCTAGGTTTGGTAATGGCGGTCATTTCGGGGAGTAATTCAATAATCACATCAGCAAGAATATTACAGACAATACCATCTACTGGCCGATCAATTGTTTTCTTTACTATGTCTACACTACCCTCAAGAGGGATTAGAGAAGCAGGATTGATGTCATTAAGAGCGCGATTACTAAAAGTAGATTTTACGGCTAAAGGATCGTTATCTACGGCATAGACTTTACCAGCACCTAATAATATTGCCCCAACGCCTAGTATACCTGAACCACAACCAATATCGGCAATGATTAAGGGTTCTCCTTTTTTTGGACTGTCAAGGAAGGATCTGGGAATTTCACCGAATCGCATTTCTAGGGATTCTAAACATAATTGAGTGGTGGCATGATTACCTGTACCAAAGGCCACACCTGGATCAAGACGAATTACTAACCGGTCTAAGGATTCAGGTAATGGTAGCCAAGCGGGGTTAATTAGGAAGCGATCGCCTATTTCTTCGGGTTGCCAATGTTGTTTCCAGCTACTAGACCAGTCCTCTTCATCAATTAAACCCCAATTGAGGATAGGTGAGGGGAGTCCTACACATAAAGCATCTTGACGCAGCCACAGTGTTAAAGCAGCCAAATCTAGTAATTGTGTTTTAAAGCTGGGTAAATAAGCCTTGACAAAGGAGATATTGCCCTTAATTTCTACGGCTGTACCACGACAGCCAAATTTTTCTAACCGCCAGAATATAGTATCTTCTAAATCTGGTTCAGATAAAATATTCAATTCCCACCAAGTATTTGCCATAAAATTTTAGATTTTAGATTTTAGATTTTGGGTAATTGGTAAAAATTCCTGCCTTTTAGGTTGTTACTCCTTTACCACTAGAAGAATATAGATTAAATGAACCACGTATCCCTGACGGGACCGGAGGGATACAGGTACGTAAAGCCTTCGGCATAGCTTCGCTTACCGCGGAGCGTCTCGATAGAGATAGAACACGAAGGAAAAAGATAGAAGGAAGAAGATATACTCAAAACGGTTTAGTTATTTGATTCTGCTGGTAGGGTTTTAGCAGTGCTAAACCCTACAGATATAGGTTTTTCGTGATTTTGCAAAAGTCTATATCCCAACCGTTTTGAGTATAGGTAATCTTAATATTGGGAAGGGATCACCTATTTTCAATGCTAAATCCCAAATCTAAAATCAAAAATTATTAAAGTGTTACTGTATACGCGTCTCGAATACCGTCTACTTTTTTAATTTCTGCTAGAATGCCATCGGGTAAAGGATCATCAATGCTTAAAGCCATAACAGCATCACCGCGCACAATTTTCCGGCCTACCTGCATACTGGCAATATTGACATTAAAGCTGCCGAGTAGAGAACCAAGTTTACCAATAATACCGGGCATATCACGGTGTCGCGTGAACACCATATATTTACTGGGGGGGACGTTAATAGGGAAACCGTCAACGTCTGTTAAGTGAATTTCCTTGTCACCCAATAAAGCACCCGTGACAGAATGTGTACCTAAAGTCCCTGTGGCTTGCAGATGCAATGAACCAGCATAATCCCGTGCGGAAGCGTCCCGTGTTTCAATAACTCGAATGCCCCGTTCTTTGGCTTCTATGGTAGCGTTGACATAATTGACCCGTTCCCGCAATGCTTGGTAAAGTAGTCCTTTGAGGGCAGCTATGACTAAGGGCTGACTTTTATTAGTTGCCAATTCCCCTTGCAGTGTAACATTAAGCGTCTCGACTCTACCACCGGTGAGTTGACCAACTAAGTTCCCCAAGGTTTCCGCTAATTCCATGTAGGGCTTGAGTTCTTCTAGTATATCGGGTCCAAGTCCAGGAATATTCACTGCGGAACGAGCAGGTAGTCCTAATAAAACATCTCGAATTTGTTCAGCTACATCTATGGCGACGTTAACTTGGGCTTCAGCCGTAGAAGCACCGAGGTGGGGGGTAAGAATTACTTCTTTGCCGAGCGATCGCAATTCTGATTCTCCTAATGGTTCGGAATCGAATACATCCAAGGCTGCACCCGCAATTACACCATTTTTAATTGCCACTGCTAAAGCTGCTTCGTCAATAATGCCACCACGAGCGCAGTTAATAATTCTGGTGGTGGGTTTCATTAACGCCAAAGTTTTAGCGTTGATTAAGTTGGCAGTTTCCGTAGTTTTGGGGATATGTAAGGTGATATAGTCGGCTTGCTGGAATAGCAAATTTAACTCTACCAATTGACAACCCAGTTGTTCCGCTCTTTCTGTAGAGATAAATGGATCATAAGCGAGGAGTTTCATCCCCATAGCTTTAGCTACACTAGCAACATGAGAACCAATTTTTCCTAACCCGACAACGCCGAGGGTTTTTTTGTATACTTCTGAACCAACAAAGCTTTTCCGATCCCACTCACCACGTTTGACTGAAGCATTAGCATCAGGAATATGACGAGATAAGGATAACATCATAGCTAAAGCGTGTTCGGCTGCGGCAATGGTATTACCTTCTGGGGAATTGACGACGACAATCCCTTTGCGAGTAGCTGCGGGAACATCAACGTTATCCACACCCACACCAGCGCGGCCAATAATTTTTAATTTTGTGCCAGCTTCTATAATTTCTTGAGTAACGCGAGTTCCAGAACGGATCATCAGCGCGTCATACTCACCAATGATGGCTTTGAGTTCATCTGGCTTGAGGCTGGTTTTGACATCAACTGTAGCTACTTGAGAAAGAATATCAATACCAACTTGATCAATTGGATCGGAGACAAGAACCTTGGACATAATGACTTGATTTTGATTGACAGATTTTGCTGTACAAGACCTTTCAGTTTAATCTTTATCTGTGGCACTTGTGCAAAAATTATGGAAATAGATAGGAGTACGGGCGAATGGCCATTCGCCCGTACAGGAGTTACCGAGTCAGGAGTCAAGAAAAAGAAAATTACCAATTACCAATTACCAAGTTTCTCTAAATTTTCTTTTCTCCACATTGCATCTCTTTTCCTATTTGTCTTTATTTCTAAAACTCTGATTCCCGTTTTTGGTAATTGCTTTAACTGATTTTGCAATTCTTCCCAAGAACTAATCAAATTATGTTCCACATTGTAAGTAGTACATAATTGAGAGAAATCAATATTTTGGGGAGTGGCAAAAAAATCTTCAAAAGGAGGATTAAATTTAGCAATTGGTAACATTTCAAAAATTCCTCCACCATTGTTATTAATTAAGATAATTGTTAAATGTCCAATAAATTTATTGCTAATTAAAAACCCATTTGTATCATGTAATAAGGATAAATCTCCTGTTAACATCACACTACTTTGTTGATTATGTGCTATGCCTAAAGCGGTGGAAAGTGTACCATCAATACCATTTGCACCTCGATTAAAATAAGGTTTAATTTTTAAATGATTGGGTTTCCAGAAAAATTCCATATCTCGCACTGGCATACTATTGGCAATAAAGAAAGGTGTGGCTGGTGGCAGAATCTGGGAAATTAACCAAGCGACTTTACTTTCGATTAATTCATCGGTTTTACTAAAATAATCATCAAGATTTTTTCGCACTTTTTTTTCCGCTGCACACCATTTTTGCAAATACTCATTTTTTGGTAATTCCCCAAGTTCCAATTTTCCAATTTCTGTTACCGACATTCTTAAATATGTGGTTTTTCCATGTAAAGGATCTAAATTTTGATCACAATTATCAATTATTAAACGTTGAGATTTAGTAGTAATTAACCAATTGCGTAATTCTTTACTGGTGGGCATTTCGCCAATTTGAATTACCATTTTTGGGGTTAATTCTTGAGCAAATTGCTGATTTCTGAGAATAATATCGTAGGTAGAAATTATATAGGGATTTAAGTCTGCGTAATTTCTGACAGGGGAAAGTGCTTCAGCTAAAACAGGCCATTGGAGGGATTGACTAAGGTGAGCGATCGCTCTACAGTACTCTTCAGGATCTTGTGGTTGAGCTACACCAGCAATAATAATCCCCTTTTGGCAAGGGTTAAGAGGTAATGGGTAATTGGTAATTGGTAATTGAGTGGAAACTATTCCCGAAAAGAAATCTTCCACATCTAAGGTAAAATTTGTCCCATCAGAAATGGGCGCGAGAGGATCACGAAATGGTATATTTAAATGTACTGCGCCGGAATTAGGAAATTGACAACGTTCCCAAGCATGAATTACCGTTTGTCTGAGATAACCTAACATTCCCATATCTACAGAAGGTGTCGCTAATTCCCCTTGCCAATTGGGATAATTACCGTATAATTTTACCTGATCAATAGTTTGTCCAGAATGGCAATCTCGTAATTCTGCTGGTCTATCGGTGGTTAATATGACTAAAGGTACGCGACTTTCCCTAGCTTCAATTACCGCAGGATAAAAATTTGCTCCCGCAGTTCCTGAAGTACAAACTAATACAACAGGTTTTCCCGTCGCTTTTGCTCGTCCTAATGCAAAAAAAGCTGCTGAACGTTCATCTAAAATCGGAATAGCTTCAATATCTGGTATTTGTTCCACAAAAGCCACGGTTAATGGTGTAGAACGAGACCCAGGACAGATAACAGCGCAATTTAAACCCAAGCGTTTGAGGGTTTCTGTTAATACATAAGACCAAACTTGATTAAGATTATTAAAAGTAAGTTGCATTGATTAGAGATTATGGACTGTATTCATTTAACAGGAATTCGTGGCTACGGTTATACAGGGTTTTTACCAGAAGAACAGGCATTAGGACAATGGTTTGAGGTAGATGTGAGATTATGGTTGGATCTTTCTCAGCCCGCTAGAACAGATAATATTGAAGATACTATAGATTATCGGCGCATAATTAGTTTAGTCCAAAATTTGCTGAAAACCTCAAAGTTTGCATTGGTAGAAAGACTGGCTGGGGCGATCGCTAATAGTATTTTAGAGGATAGCGACGGTATTGATCAAGTACAAGTTATTCTGAGTAAACCCACTGCACCTATTCCTGATTTTAGTGGCAAAATCAGTATTGAACTAACTAGTATCGCAGGGCAGAAGTCAAAAATCAAAAATCTGATGAAATAGTAAGTGCTGAGTTTAACCAAAACTAACCAGTTTATCTTTGCATAGCTTAAATCCCCGATTTCTTCAAGAAGTCGGGAATCTGGTCGCTAATATTTTCACAAATGGCGATTACTAGGTCGCGTTTCGCGATCGCTCTCTTTACCTTGCTAACGTGTGGCTAATTACTTGGTTGATATAATTAATTAAATATTGGCTTAAGTTTTCTAATAATCTTTGATGTCTTTCTGTGAAAATTGCACCAATCGAACCAATTATACAATTCATCCAAGTTGCTAGTTATCTAGTTGATGTTGGTAATTGGTAATAAAATTCCCGTATTAATCCTATTAATCCTTAAATCCTGGACATCCTGATTCTGACATTTTCTCTATTTCTCTCAAAATCAGCGCAGGACGATTTCTTGCTTCTCCATTGGCTTGAAGAATAGGGGTTAATACAATTCAGAACCCCGACTTCTTCAATAAATCGGGGTTCTAAGTATCTAACTTTTAACTACTAGGGTTAGCAGAAGGTTCACGGTAAGCTGTTTTCAACTTAGGTTTAACACTACCACCACCGGTACTGCGTCTTTCATCGTTGCCCTTTCCTTCTTTTGACCAAGAAGAACGGCCACCACGACCTCCACCACCGGAACTACGTCTTTCTGGTTCACGGTCTCCACCACCATCACCACGTTTGTTAATTCTGGGTTTGGGTGTTGGGCTTTCGTCCACAGGTAGATCAACACCTGATAGTAACCAAGCGGGACGAGTTTGATCGTAAGCGATTTGTAAAGCAGCGGCAGCGATCGCATGAGCATCATATTGCTCAATCATTTCGCTGATAATGGGCAAGAAGGAAGCTAACCGTTCACCAGTTAAAGCTTCTGCAACTTGTCCTTTCAACTTCTGAATGTGCTGTGCTTCAATCTGTGCCTTGGTAGGAATAGACAGAATTTGCCAAGTTTGGCGATTATGGCGCTCAAAAGCCTGTTGTTTACGGCGTTCAAAACCTTGAACTAAAGAAATTGCAGTTCCTTCTTTTCCAGCCCGACCAGTCCGACCAATGCGGTGAACATAGGTTTCCACACTATCAGGTAAATCAAAGTTAATCACGTGGGAAAGTTGGTCAACGTCCAAACCTCTAGCTGCAATATCAGTAGCTACCACCCAACGAACTTGACGGTTACGGAAACGAATTAACAAGCGTTCCCGTGCTTGTTGAGACAAATCACCATGATATTCGTCCACACTATGACCAGCAGATTGCAATTGACTGGTTAATTCGGCGGCTGTACGGCGAGTGCGAACAAAGATTAAAGCTGTTTCTGGATCTTCCATTTCCAAAATTGGTTGTAAAGCTTTAGCCTTTGTCCAATGACGGGGAATATTGTAAGCCACTTGATTGATTTTATTGGGTGCAGCTTTTGGTTGTTCAACGGTAACAGTTACCGGTGAGTTCAAAAACTTATTTACCAACATCCGAATTGATGGTGGCATTGTTGCTGAAAATAAGGCTGTTTGGCGTTCTTTAGGGGCTTGAGAAAGAATTCTTTCCACATCATCAATGAAGCCCATGCTTAACATTTCATCAGCTTCATCTAAGACAAACCATCTCACTTGATCTAACTTCAAGTTACCACGATCTAGTAAGTCTATCACTCGTCCTGGTGTACCGACGACGATTTGCGCCCCGCGTCTGAGTTGCATAATTTGACGGTCAATTGATTGACCACCATAAATAGCCGCCGCTTTAAGGTAACTGTTACCAATAAATTGAGAAACAGCAGCATGAACTTGAATTGCTAACTCACGAGTTGGGGTTAAAACGATTGCTTGGACAGCTTTTAGGCTATCATCTAACCGTTCTAACATTGGTAGAGTAAAAGCTGCGGTTTTACCTGTTCCTGTTTGTGACTGACCAACTACATCCCGACCATTTAATAGTTGAGGAATTGCCTGGGTTTGAATATTTGTAGGTTCAGCAAAACCCATACTTTCTAACAGTTCAGCCCGTTCTTGGGAAATGCCTAATTCTTGAAATGATAAATTCATTAACGCTCCTAGATTTTATTGTGAATTTTGGACTTGTCAACCGATACTTATTTGTAAATTAAGTCTTATACAACAGCAGATAGCAGATGGGAAAATAATCTATCACTATTGATAACTTGACCATAAAGGTCGTATGCATCGGCATTTTGAATCGCTACTTTGACGATAGTTCCTAGCCTGGCTTCGCCTTTAACATAGACTTGACCATCAACATCGGGAGAAAATCTAGCGGAACGACCGATTAATTCTTCACTTTCCGGATTTTCTTGTTCAATCAGGACATCAATTACTTTACCGATTTCCTGTTGATTTCTCTGGAAGGAAATTGGCTGTTGTAATTCCATTAGTTGATTACGGCGTTCCGTCATCACTTCTGGGGAAATTTGATTAGGTAGATTGTAGGCGGGAGTTCCTTCTTCTGGTGAGAAGGTAAAGACACCAACATGATCAAATTTATGTCGTTCGGTAAACTCTAGTAAATGCTGAAAATGTTCCTGCGTCTCTCCAGGAAAACCAACTATAAATGTGGTTCTTAGCACTGCTGATGGTAGGGCAATTTTCAACCGTTCCATAATCCCATCATTAATCTGCCCTTGCCATGGACGATTCATGGCGCGGAGGATTTCTGGGTGGGAATGTTGTAATGGCAAATCCAAATATGGCAAACAATTGGGGGTTTCTTGGATAGCCGCAATCACGTCCGAGGTTAATCCGGTGGGATAGGCGTAGTGCATCCTAATCCAAGGTATATTTACTTTTCCTAAAGCCCGCAGCAATTCGGCTAATTTTGGTTTCCCGTAAATATCTAAGCCGTAATTGGTGGTGATTTGGGAAATGAGAATTATTTCTTTGACACCTTGATTTGCCAGTTGTTGGGCTTCGGCAACTATTGATTCAATTGTACGCGATCGCTGATTTCCTCGCAAATGAGGAATAATGCAAAATGCACACCGATAATCACAACCTTCAGCCACTCGTAGGTAAGCTACTCCTTCGGTGGTTGTTCGATAACGGGGTGTGTTTTCATCGGCAATATACGTGGGTTCGGCAGTAATTTCTTTAACTCTTTCTCCCCGTTCGGCTCGCTCGATTACATCAACTATCTTGTGATAATCTCCTGTTCCCACTACCGCTACTGCTTCCGGCAATTCTTCCAATAATTGTTCTTGGAAGTGTTGCGCCATGCAACCAGTAATGACGATCTTTTTATTGGCTTCTGCCAATTCGACTAGGGTTTTTACTGATTCCTGTCTAGCTGCTTCGATAAAACTACAGGTGTTGACAATTACGTAATCTGCTAATTCTTCGTTGCTATCTACACTATAACCTGCATTTACTAGCAGCCCTAGCATATGTTCTGTATCAATTCGATTTTTCTCGCAGCCCAGGTGAGAAATGGCAATCGTTGGCTTTTCACCCATATTTTGAATAAGTCTTCCGTTTTTCCTTGTGAATTAACATTCAAACATTGGATCGGAAATATATAAATATTAGGATCTTACAGATAAATAAAGTACACAGTTTTCACTTATGTAACTAAAAACCAAGGTTCAAGGGGGATTTTACTCCTGACTCTTGACTCCTGAATTCTCCTAATAATTCCCACCCAATTACCCGTTACTAATTACCAGAATTAAACTACATAACTAGCAACTTTAATCAGTAAACATCGCAGCCTCCATCTATTGTGTTAATAGATGTCATGCTATGATCCTTGTACTAATTTGTTTCCCAGGGTAATCTTGAGTGTCTTTGGGTAAGTCTGACACTCGTAATATTTTTAACAATTCGCTTATTGGTATTTTTATATTACCACAGCGTGGGCGTTGTTAATTTACCCATCGGGAAGCCGACCAAGAGGTCTGTTTTGAGAAGCCGCTACCCGGACAGGAAATCGCACTGGCGACCACGCCCATCAAGCAGTAATGCTACTCCGACATTTAGAATAAATGACGGGAAGTTGCCTTGCATCTTGTGAGTGGCAAACTCCTCTTTGTAATCAGATTCTATCTTAACATATCTTATGGAAGGTTGAAAGTTAATTTATATCTTGAGGAGGAGGCAATAATTTGATGATAAAAAAGGCTTTAGGGGTAGGGAGATGAGGGAGAATGACCAATGACTAATGACTAATGACTAAAAACGTGGACTTATATCAGTTATTTAAAACCCGAACCCCAATTATTGGCGTAGTACATTTGCTACCTTTGCCTACTTCAGCCCGGTGGGGAGGTAGTCTCAAAGCCGTGATTGACCGCGCCGAACAAGAAGCCACAGCCCTTGCTAGTGGAGGAGTAGATGGGATTATAGTTGAGAATTTTTTCGATGCCCCATTTACCAAAAATCAAGTTGATCCAGCAGTTGTCAGTGCAATGACTGTGGTTGTGCAACGAATCCAAAATTTAGTTACTGTGCCTTTGGGATTAAATGTGTTACGCAATGATGGCAGAAGTGCGATCGCTATTGCTAGTTGCGTTAAAACACAATTTATCCGCATTAATGTTCTCACAGGTGTAATGGCAACTGACCAAGGATTAATTGAAGGGGAAGCCCATCAATTATTACGATATCGGCGGGAATTAGGATCTGATGTGAAAATTTTTGCTGATGTTTTGGTTAAACACGCCCGGCCGTTAAGTTCTCCTAATCTGACGGTGGCTGTTAAAGACACTATTGAACGTGGTTTAGCTGATGCGGTAATTTTATCTGGCTGGGCTACTGGTAGTCCTCCTGACCAAGAAGATTTGGAACTAGCTACTGCGGCTGCTGCTGGTACTCCTGTATTTATTGGTAGTGGCGCAAGTTGGGAAAATGTTGGTGTTCTACTACAAGCAGCAAATGGGGTGATTGTTTCTAGTTCTCTGAAACGTCATGGTCAAATTCAGCAACCCATAGACCCCATTCGCGTCAGTCAATTTGTAGAAGCTGCCCGTAGACCTCTAGCAATTACTCATCATCATGGAGAAGGAGTCAGGAGTCAGGAGTCAGGAGTCAGAAGTTAAGAGGTTGTTTAAAAAGTATTATATGAAACCCGTAATCTCCAAAAACCTAACCCCCCTACCCCCCTTCCCTGCAAGGGAATGGGGGTTTTAAAGCCTCTCCCCGCGTCGGGGAGAGGTTTACCAGAGGGGTCAGTCTATACATTCAAAACTTTTCAAACATCCTCTAAGAGACAAGAGGCAAATATTTGTCTTTTTCTTCCCAATTACCAATTACCAATTACCAATTACCAATTACCAATATTATGATTCGTCGTCGTTCTACTTCTTGGATTCATAAATGGTCGCGGCCGATGATTGGCGCGATCGCAGGATTTGGTATCCTGAATACAGGATATCTTACCTATGAAAAACTTACTGGCAGCACTCCGGTTTGTACTACACCAGAAACTGTTAAAGGTTGTGTGGATGTCCTTTCTAGTCCCTGGGCTACAGTTTTCGGTCAACCATTGCCTCTATTTGGGTTATTGGCATACATGGGGATGTTTATATTCGCATTATCTCCCTTAGCATTGCAACCAGGGGATAATCACAAAAGTCAAAAACAATTAGAAAATTGGACTTGGTGGTTGCTGTTTGTGGGAGCGATCGCTATGTCAGTTTTCAGTGGATACTTAATGTATGTTCTGGCATTTCAACTCAAAGCTATTTGTCTGTACTGTATCGCTTCTGCCTTGTTTGCATCAAGTATGTTAGTGCTAACCGTCATGGGTAGAGATTGGGAAGACATCGGACAACTTTTATTTACGGCTGTGATTGTGGCAATGGTGACGCTAATTGGGACTTTAGGAGTTTATTCTCAAGTAAATCCATCAGGTAATATTACTGAATCAACTGATGGCAAACCAGCACAAATTACCTTTACTCCTAAAGAACAACCAAATCCTCAATTTGGCTGGGAAATTACCACTAAATCTGGTGAAGCCGAAATAGCCCTAGCCCAACATCTTGTCAAATCTGGTGCTAAGGAATATGTCGCTTATTGGTGTCCCCACTGTCACGAACAAAAGCTACTTTTTGGTAAAGAAGCTTACAAAATCCTTGATGAAAATTCTAAGGTAGAGTGCGCTGGTGATAGTCCTAAAGGTAAACCAGAATTATGTAAAGCTGCAAAAATCGAAGGTTTTCCAAGTTGGATTATTAATGGTAAAACCTATAGCGGAGTCCAGAAACTAGAAGAATTAGCAAATATCACAGGTTATACAGGTCCGAAAAACTTTAAATATTTCCGCTAGAGTCGTTAATAAGCGCGTAGGTGCGTTACGGCTATGCCTAACGCACCCTACTCATGAAAATCATATTAATCAAATAAATCATAGTTTAGACACCATTTTTGATTTTGGACAAGAGTATGAAATTGCCAATTAGGATCAGTTTGGGGATAATCTAAACGGTAATGTCCACCTCGGCTTTCGGTTCTAAAAACAGCACTTTTAAGAATTAATTCCGCCACATCTAATAAATTACGAGTTTCTGCCCAAAGCCGCAATTCCTTTTCAATTTGTGGTTGATGAAAATTAACTGATTGTGTAGGCTGTAAACTCAATAATAATTGACTTAAAGGTAAAGCGGCAAACTCTTTTTGCCAAGATTTAATTTGAGAAATGGCATTTTCTAAACTGGATTTTTCTCGACAAATACCTGCACTTTGCCAAACTACACGGGGTAAATTTTGGCGAATTTCTTCAAGTTGTTTTTGTTGATTTTCCCACTCACTTAGAGACGGGTTAACTTCAAAACTTTCAGTTTCAATATTGTTAGCAGATTTCTGTTTGGCAACTTGCAATTTTTCAGAGTCAATATTAGCCATTTGCGCCCCAAAAACAATACATTCCAACAAAGAATTACTGGCCAAACGATTAGCACCATGTACTCCCGTACTAGCAGTTTCTCCAATGGCATATAAACCAGGGATATTTGTACAGTTCATCACATCTGCAAGGATACCACCCATCCAATAATGGGCAGCAGGAGAAACAGGAATAGGTTGAGTAAAAACATCAATCCCCCAACGTTGACAAACAGCGATGATATTCGGGAAGCGGTGACGAATTTTATCAGCCGGTATAGGGCGCATATCTAACCAGACGTTCGCTGTAGCTAGGTCAGCAGCCGTTTTTTGTAAATGACTGAAAATAGCTCGACTGACCACATCACGCGGCGCTAGTTCTCCTGCTGGGTGGTAATCAAAGGCAAAACGTCGCCCGGTATCATCCACCAAATGCGCCCCTTCACCACGCACAGCTTCACTAATCAGGAAACGTCCTGGTTTACTCAAGGCTGTAGGATGAAATTGGACAAACTCTAAATCCCGCAAAATCGCCCCAGCCCGCCATGCAATGGCTACACCATCACCTGTACTTACCGCTGGGTTAGTGGTTTGGGCAAATACTTGACCACCGCCACCAGTAGCTAAAATCACCGCACCTGCTCTAATCCAGGTAATTTTCCCTTGATAAAATAGGCTAGTTCCCAAACATTGACCGGTTTGGGGTTCTATCCATAAACTTAAAGCCAATGCTTGCTGAATGACTTTGATATTCTGACGACGTAGAACTTGATCTGTGAGGGTAGTGGTGACTTCCCTCCCTGTAGTATCGGCTGCATGGAGAACGCGAGGATGAGAATGGGCTGCTTCTAGGGTTAAAGCCAAGTTATTGTCATGACGATCAAAAGCTACGCCTAAGTTAACGAGGGATTGAATACAATTGGGGGCTTGTTCGGCTAGGAATTGCACAGCAGCGAAATCACATAAACCCGCGCCGGCTTTTAATGTGTCTTCAATATGCAGTTTGGGTGAATCTTCTGGGGCGACGGCTGCGGCTATACCACCTTGCGCCCAATCACTAGCGGAGAGGGAAACTGTTTCTTTAGTAATTAAGCCGACTTGTAAGGATTCTGGTAAACATAGGGCTGTGTATAGTCCTGCTGCACCAGCGCCGACTACTAAAACATCAAATTGGTTAGGAATATCTAATAAATTCAAAATTCAAAATTCAAAAACTAAAACTACGAATAATGGGTAATGGGTAATGGGTAATAAACTTTTTACCAATTACCAATTACCAATTACCAATTACCAATCACCAATTACCAATTACCAGTCCTACGTAGTTATCTGTAAATACCGTTGTTAATGCGGTCGTCACCTTCGTTGAAGTTAGGCTCATATTCTGTGACTGTGAAGTTTACCAAGTTAGCTTGTAAACGTTCTTTTTGGCGATCGCTCAACCCTGGCAGATTTAATACATCTTCTACTTTTTCGTAGGGAGCATTAGCTACAATCTTTTTAGCCAAGGTAGGATAAAGTCCTGGATACTCTTGGAAAGCCCGGATATAGGTATTGTTCAAATCAATTTTTTTACCAAAATCCGTTCCTAGCTTCATATCTGCTTTATTTTGGCGAGCAATTGCCAAAACTGGGACTTGATTCCCAGCAAAGCTATTGAAACTAAGAGCTTGGGCTGTGTGAGTAGTTCCCAACATTCCCCAGCAACCTAGTAACAATGTGAACGCGGTTAATAAACGCACCAATCCTTTCATGATTTTTACCTCTTTTTTGCAAACAACAATAAAATTTTGCAGCCAAAAGCTAGGAACTATAGGGCATAAGCCGGAAGTTTGGGGATGTTAGAGCAGTTTATTTTCTAACTTGATCCTGGTTTCTTCATGGTTTAGCTTTATGGTTTAAGCTTGAGAGCTTGCACAACAGTCATCAAAAACTAATATACAGCGTATTAATATCCATAATATTTACTACTATTTGGTTTGATTTGACTTTTGCCAAAAATTCTACCTAATAGCACTTTTTCGCCCATTTTCGGTGTTCACCTCCATTAATGGGAATTTTACGCCAGAACCGCTGCTAATAAGAAGAGACTGTCTACTAGAATTGTACTCAAAACTGCACCTCCAAAGGCATACCAATGGGATTGTTTATTGAGCAAAGAGGCTGTTCCTACTGTCATCAATATTAGGGCAAGAATGATTGCCCAGCATACTCCCCAAGGTGTTTGGACTTGTGTTAAGGCATTTTTTAAGATTTGTGAAGCTCCTTCTGGTGCTGTTCTCATAATTTGTCGCCAATAGGGCATCAAAGCCACTAAATAAAAATAAATGTCGGTTAAAACTGTTCCTAATAAAGAACCTAGATAAAACCAATTGCCAACTTTACCCCAATTTTTGCTTAAACACCATACAGCAAAGGGTAGTCCTAGTGCTTCTATAGGTAAATGCCAGATTGGTTCATATCTTAACCAACCCCAATAAATTGCTCCTGTTAACCAAGTCCAACTAAATCCAAACAATATATCTCCCCAAAGATATGTTTGGGGACGTGACATTAATCTAATACTGAGCCACACCCAAAAGCCTGTTATAATTACACTTAGAATAGGAAATAATCGCACCAATGGAGCTTCTATAAACACTGGTACTGATACCAAAAATACTGATGCTAAAAAAATTAACCAACTTTGTCGAGAAGATATAAAGTTTGGTAAAAGAGGATTTTTCAGGCTGTCATTGATTTCTAACGTGGGGTTAGTAGCTGTATAAGAAGAAAATGTTTGATTAATCAAAATTTTTAATATTTGTTACTAAACTTTACTTATCTTAGAATATCATAGTTGAAAATCCCCCAAGGGGGCATATTGATTATACATGAATTTTTTTTGCAGGGGAAGTTCAATTTTTGCGTGTTATAAACTGCTTCAACAATGAGAAATAGAAGGTTTCTGCATTGATTTTGGGATTATGGATGAAGTAGTTTAATCGCGACCTGTGACTGCGGGCTTTGCAATCTTGATAACTCAAATAGGGCAACCAATGACTTAGACCGTCTGAGGATACCCACCGCACAGGAACAATTGACCGTTGTACAGAACTTCCCAAGGTAAATGATTGAGAGAATTTCCCCGTTGTATAGACGTTCCATGGGTAGGGATTTTCGGCTCTACAGAGGTACGAATAGCTAAAATGATTCCTTGACGCTGATTTGACGCTGATATTGATTAATGAGTTTTTGTAACCATCTATCACTGCCATCTAACCAGTTATACAGCCGTTTTCCTGTGACTGCGTAATCTTCTGCAAATAAAGAAACGTAATAATCCCTTTCTACTAACTCAATTAAATCAGAGATTTCGCTCAGAGGCAGCTTTCTGGTTTCATATTTATTGTAATTATCAGTAAAGTAGCGTGACTCTACGTAATTACCTGCAACGGCTTTCAGGTCAAGGTGAAGAATCTGCACGTTATGATCTAAAATTTGGCGAATTTGCTCAATTGTGGCATTTTCTAACAGCAATCGTCTACCGTTGCGGCCAACAATCAGAACTTTGTCAATTTTTTTACCAGATTGTTTTTGTTTATACTCTTGATACTATTTACGAATTTGTTCAGCGATCGCCAGATTTCCACCCACAAGACCAACTATAGTAGCTACAGTGGTAATAACTGCCTCTTTTTTCACATCTTCCGAATCTACGGAATAGTCACCAGTTATACCTTCTAGTGCCAAAAGTTCCTCTGTAGCTGTAATGGCATTTTCACCTTTAATAGAAAATTGAATTTCTGTCATAAATTTAGCTAAAAATGCCTAATCCTTATCAATCATCATTTTACAATGTTGTGATAGACACTTAATAATTTTCCAAAAGGTCTAATGTAAAGAATCATTTCTAGAACTGCTGACTTAGCAATTAATAGAGATAACTTCTTATTTTGATACTGTGGATGTGTAAAAAGTCAATTATGTTTATCAACACGAAAATAAATCTCTCCTGTCTACCTGCTGTTACTAAGTTGAAGATATATAGAGATGTTACACCTCTAGTATTTAGTTTAATATTATCAGCATTGATTCCTGGTGTGGCCAAAGCAGAAACTGTCATGCAAAAAGTAGCACGGACAGGAGTATTAACTGCTGGTACAAGTAGGGATGCTTTACCCTTTGCATACTCTGACAAGCAAGGAAAATTGACTGGTTATTCTGTGGATATGCTGATTTTGATTCAGCAGCAATTAGAGAAAGAATTAGGTAAAAAAATCCAACTTAAATTAGTTGCAGTTACCCCAGCAGCAAGGATTCCCAAGATCATAAACCGACAAGTTGATATTGTCTGTGATGCTAGTAGTTTTACTTGGGAACGAGATAAAAAGGTTGATTTTTCTATTAGCTATGGTGTCACAGGGACTCAAATCTTAATTAAGAAAAACAGCAATTTAGGTTCATCTGAATCTCTGATTAACAAGCAGATAGGTGTACTAGCTGGAACTACCAACGAACAAGCAATAAAGCGGATACAACCCCAGGCAAAGCTTGTATATTTGAAAACTAGACCAGAAGGATTTGCAGCTTTAGAACAGGGTAAAATTGACGCTTTTGCATCCGATAGCATTCTTTTAGAGGGATGGTTACAAACAGCAAAAAATCAAGATAGTTTTGCTATTGTTCCCCCGCGTCCCTACTCACGAGAAGGAATTGCTTGTATGGTTCCTGAGAACAATTCTAAATTCCTCGACTCCGTGAACTATTCCCTCATCAAATTTATGCAAGGATTTGTCAATAATAACCCCAAATATGTGGCGAGTTTTGACCGTTGGTTTGGTTCTCAAGGTGCTGTGTATTTGAATCAAGATTTACGTGATTTAGCTATAGAAACTATGCAATTGATGATAGAGTTTCATGAAGAGATTCCTCAGAAAGATTTGTAGTTATTAGTTAACAAAAATTCTCAGGCATTACGTCGGCATCAATTTATTTAATCAGGTAAAGTTTCAACATATACTAAATAGACATCTCCAGAAATCAATGTAGAGACGTTCCATGGAATGTCTTTACAAACGTTCTAGGAAACGCATATTTAATTTTTGGAGATGTCTAATGATGTTCGTTTCTTCTACCTGACCCAATTAATTTTGGCAACGTTGACAATAAATAGAGGCTACAAGATCACCTGGATTTTTTTGTAAACAATCACCAAATAAAAGTTCTGCACCTCCTAATTTTCCTTGATTATAAAGTAATAAAGCCTCTGCAAATATTGACAAAGTAGCTAATTTTTGAGATTTGATTTCTGGTAAATCGGCATCAAATACTTCATAAACTGTCACTGCTTGAGATTTACCTTTGACTTTGACTGTATCAATAATTCTCATGTGATAGTTACTAGGATTTTTTAATTTTGCATAAGTGTATTCGGTAATTAATAGAGATACACCATAGTTTTTTGTTAACCTTTCCACTCGAGAAGCTAAATTAACAGCATCACTAATTACTGTACCATCCATACGATTTTTTCCACCTACAGTTCCTAACATTAAAGAACCTGTATTAATGCCAATACTAATTTTTATTTGAGGACGATTAGGGCTACCTCTGTTAGTATTATATTCAGCTAAAAGTTTCAGCATAGTAATACTAGTACACTGCGGCGTAAGTTAATGAACCATTCTCAATCGTCCAAAAGCTGA
>JBAXRM010000047.1:0-26381 GCA_037131225.1 Nostocales cyanobacterium ELA583
AAGTGGACTCGTTGAACCAAGAATCTCAGCGGCTTTAGCCCTGAGAGTGTCAATGTACAACAATAGGTATTTATTTCTTTTGAACGCCTTATGTGAGTTAAAAATGCCCCGGTTATTTTAAGGGTTTCAGACTTCACTTTACCGACAAGTCCTAGTCTTACGAACGAGATTGCATTGTTCCAGCCTCCAACTCACATAAGGCGTTTTGAATAAATATATAGGAAATATGTAAAAAATTGCTAATTAAGAATTTATCTCTTTTATGATTAAATACACTTGGTGGTAAAAAATTGTAGCGGCTGTCTTGAATGTCAAGCGGGCAGTAAAAAAAATTGATGATTGAGTGAAAATTAATTATAGTCACGATAAATTATGTCTAATTGTTTTGCATATTCTTGTACCAAGTGGTACTTCTGATACTTAGCATTATCTAGAATCAGTTATAATCAACTCGATTTTAAGATGCTGTTAATGCTGATTAAAAAATAAATTTTTAGAGAACAATATATATAGGTTTATCTGGTGAAAATCCATTAATTAACATCTTTAAATCAATTTGCCGAAATTGAGGAATTTTCAATTTTCTGCCAGACTTGGCACAATTCCTGCTAGGATACATATTCCAGTCTGTATTTTCTCAATATCATGGGCAGCACTTTTGGTCATCTTTTCCGGATCACTACTTTTGGCGAATCTCACGGCGGCGGTGTGGGGGTTATTATTGATGGTTGTCCTCCACAACTGGAAATTTCCGCCGAAGAAATTCAATTTGAGTTAGATAGAAGACGGCCAGGACAAAGTAAAATTACCACTCCTCGCAAAGAAGCAGATACCTGTGAGATATTATCCGGGGTGTTTGAGGGGAAAACTTTGGGAACACCAATTGCCATTTTGGTTAGAAATAAAAATACCCGTCCTGAAGATTATGATGAGATGGCGCAAAAATACCGCCCTTCTCACGCAGATGCTACCTATGATGCTAAGTATGGTTTCAGAAATTGGCAAGGTGGTGGCAGATCCTCAGCCCGTGAGACAATAGGTAGAGTAGCAGCAGGTGCGATCGCTAAAAAGATTTTACATCAAGTTGCCAATGTTGAAATTATCGCCTATGTTAAGCGCATTCAGAATTTAGAAGGCGTAGTTGATACCAATACTGTCACTTTAGCAGATGTAGAAAGCAATATCGTCCGTTGTCCAGATGGCGAAATTGCTGATACCATGATTTCATTAATAGAACAAACCGGTCGAGATGGTAATTCCATCGGTGGTGTGGTTGAATGTGTTGTGCGGAATGTTCCCAAGGGTTTAGGCGAACCAGTTTTTGATAAATTAGAAGCAGATTTAGCAAAAGCAGTAATGTCATTACCTGCAAGTAAAGGTTTTGAAATCGGTTCGGGTTTTGACGGAACTTTGTTAACAGGTTTTGAACATAACGACGAATTTTATATTGATGAAAATGGCGAAATTAGAACTGTAACTAACCGTTCTGGAGGAATACAAGGAGGAATTTCTAACGGTGAAAATATCATTATCCGAGTGGCTTTTAAACCAACAGCTACTATTAGAAAGGAACAGAAAACTGTAACTAAGGAAGGTGAAGAAACCCTTTTGAGTGGGAAAGGAAGACATGATCCTTGTGTTTTACCTCGCGCTGTACCTATGGTTGATGCGATGGTGGCTTTGGTTTTATGTGATCATCTATTAAGGCATTATGGACAATGTAAGGTGTTGTAGAAACTGGGAATTTTAGGCAATTTTGATGACTAAAAAAAGTATTGATTTAACAATATCTCTAGTTTTTACCAAAAGCGTGAATCTAGCCATATCAGCAGTCCAAAAACTTAAAAATCAGGAGATGATTCTATGCCTGAATTGATCAGTACAAGGCAGCTATCGAGAATTGTTTTGAAGGGCTTTAAGTCCATTGCAGAATGTGACATTGAGCTTGCTCAACTCAACATACTCATTGGCTGTAATGGTGCTGGTAAATCTAACTTTATCGGCTTTTTTAGGATGATTGAGCAGATGCTTGAAAATAAACTGCAAGTTTTTGTCAGTCGTCAAGGTGGACCCGATGCGATTTTGCATTTTGGTCGAAAAACAACTGAACAATTAGAAGTTGAACTCTACTTTGGATACAACGGTTACTTTGCAACCTTTGAAGCAACTCAGGATAACCGTTTGATGTTCTCCAAAGAATCTTTTTGGTGGCACAGGAGTGGAGAGAAGAAAATCAGTAGTGGTCATTTTGAAACTAAAGCTTCAGAAGGGACTAGAACTGAAATTGATATGTATGTATTACCTGCTATGAAGCAATGGCGAGTTTATCATTTCCATGATACAAGCGACAGTGCTTATGTGAAGCAACCACATGGCATTAATGATAATGCTTACCTGCGGGCTGACGGGCGAAATCTTGCAGCTTTTTTGTATTTATTGAAAAGAAAATATTCTGAATCTTATCAACAAATCGTTAAAACAGTTCGACTTGTAGCTCCTTTTTTTGGTGATTTCTATCTACGACCTTCTCCACAAAATAATGATGTCATAGAACTAGAATGGTTTGAGCAGGGTCAGGATATTCCCTTTAAAGCTCATCATTTTTCTGATGGAACGTTGCGGTTTATATGTTTAGCAACGGTTTTTTTGCAACCTAATTTATCTCATAGACATGATTTATTTCAACCTGCAACAATTTTAGTAGATGAACCAGAGTTAGGTCTTCACCCTTATGCAATTACTGTTCTGGCATCGTTAATGCGTGCGGCTGCAAAAGAAAAACAAGTTATTGTTTCTACTCAATCGGTGGAATTGCTAAATGAATTTGCAGCCAAAGATGTCATTGTTGTAGATCGAGATGATGGTAAATCATTACTGAGAAGATTGAAAGAGGAAGATTTACATGAGTGGTTGGAAGACTACAGTTTAGGAGAACTTTGGAAAAAGAATATTCTGGGAGGAAGACCTTCACGATGATTCGAGTAAACGTTTTTGTGGAAGGACAGACGGAAGAAACTTTTGTTAGAGAATTACTCTACCCGCATTTTCACCAACAAGATATCTACCTCAATCCAATCCTTGTCAAAACTAGTTCAACAGGTAAAGGTGGTGTAGTTCGCTACGAAAAAATCAAGCCGCAATTACATCGTAAATGCCTTGAGGACAGTTCAGCATTCGTCACTACGATGTTTGATTTGTATGCCTTACCAAAAGATTTTCCAGGGAAAAATTCTCTGCCAAATACGAATGATCCATTTCAGAAAGTTGAATATCTTGAACAGCAAATGGGTAGAGATATTGGACATCAAAATTTTATCCCCAATTTATTATTGCATGAGTTTGAGGGACTTCTGTATAGCAATCCACAAGCTTTTTTGGGATGGTTTAATCAAAGTATAGTAGATATATTACAGAATGAACGTGACTCATTTCCTTCACCTGAACATATCAATGAAAGTCCGATAACAGCCCCATCTAAAAGGATTGAAAAATGCTGTTCTGTCTATGATAAACCATTACATGGATCTGCGATTGCAATAGATATTGGGTTAGATGTAATTCGTCAGCATTGTCAACATTTTGATCAATGGTTAACGCGTCTGGAAAAGATTATGTTGTAGAGATTTTAAATGTCAAGCTAGAGAAATTCAATTATAAAGTATTGCAAAGTTATCTCACAAAAGATTATGTTTAGTATAGATATATGAAGAATATGGGCAAATAGATAATAAGAGTATTAACGTGCAGATATGACCGATTAAAAGATTTAAAAAAGGGGCTATAGTATTATGACTATCTCCAAAATGTTTGCTAATATGGCTCAGTTTATTTCTGAAGCTTTCATGCGGATTTTTACCCCTGCTAATGATTCCTATCCTGTGACTGGGGTACAGCCTTTTACAGGTAATATACATAAAAAAGGTAAAGCAGTTTGGTAGGTATTAATTTAGTAACACTGAAGAAGATATTTCTACATAATCAAAATAGGGATGAGGTAAAAATTATGATACCATGTCCCTATTTTTAGTTGATAACCTGTTCTATCTACCTATTTCTTGTAGCATAGCTTGTATTCTCTCTGCACCTTCTGTGTCATTTCCCCGCTGATATAAATCCAATGCTTTTTTAAGAACTTTGTTGGCTTGTGTCGTTTGTCGTCGTTGTTTAAACATAGAACCGATTAACTCATAGGTGCGAGGATTATTTTTATCTAAATTAATTGCTTGTTCATAAGCCCACAAAGCTGATTCATAGTCACCCAAGCTAACTTGAGAAACTCCTAGTCCTAAATAAGCGTTAAAATTATTCCGATTTATCTGGATAGCTCGACGGTAAGCCTCTTTTGCTCCCCTGTTATCGCTTGTACTACTTTTGATATAACCAACCGCATAGTAAAAATCACTATTATTAGGATTAATGGCAATAGCTCGACGATAAGCATCTAAGGCTGAGGAAAGATTGCCTTGTTGAGTATATAAGTAACCGATAGTAGCATGAATTCTGTCATTTTTACGATCTAATTGTGCTGCTTGTTGATAAACTGCGATCGCTCCATTATAATCTTTAGAATCTACAAGTTTTTTCCCCTCTTCTATCAGGTTTTTCAACTCTGCATTATTAGCTTGTACCACTAATACATCAGTTGTTGCTACTACAGGTATGCTAGTAAATAAACATCCTAATAAGATAGCAGTTAATACGAATGATGTTTTTTTGTACATAGTAAGTTTTCCTAGATTTTCTTAAACCGTTTTTATTCGTACATTAAAACAAAAATATTTATCTTTGCAATCTACATTCATTCACATTTACACAATATTAATAATTTCTTAAATCACTTAACATCTGCGAGGATTATAGCAATAAATTAATACTTTCGCCAATCGGTACTGATAAATTGCAGGTGAATTAAGTATCAAGCGAGTTTTATTCCTGAATTTTGGTATAATTCTTTAATTTCTCTTCTCAATAAATGTATGCTTTTAACTACTACTGATGTTATTCAAGGGGCTGTAATTCAATCATACTTAGGTATTGTAACAGCAGAAGTGGTCTATGGTAGCAATTTCTTGCGAGATTTTTTAGCGAGTATTCGGGATATAGTTGGTGGCCGCACGGGTAGCTATGAGCGTCTCTTTGAAGAAGGACAACGGAAAGCAATGGAAGAATTAGAACAAAGAGCGCAACGCTTAGGGGCTGATGCTGTTATCGGTATTGCAGTTGATACTGGAACAATTAACGTTGATCAATCTGGTGTTTTATTAGTAATTACAGCCACAGGTACAGCCGTGAAAATTCGTTGATATCTTCCTGATTTTGTAATTTTCAACCATTTACTGAATCTAGCCAATTTATAACTGTAGAAAGAGTCAATAACTCTTTCTATTGATAGAGACTTGAAATTATAATTAGCGATTTAATATTAGATATAAGCTTAAATAATTCAAAATTCCAAGCCGTGTTGAAAAGAAAGAATTCTCTTCTTAGAGTTTTTTCTTGTGAAAATATACAATATATAAACGAGCAACTTTGTTGCAATAACAAGGGAGAAAAATAGCTATGGCATACGTAAATCGAGTAGGCGAAGAAATTGGTTCTTCTGAGTCCTTGTCAGCTAATAGAGTCACTGAATACCGAGACCGTGTCCGCTGGGGTCCAATAATTTCCGGTGTGTTAGTTGCTTTAGCAACTCAATTAATATTGAGTTCCTTTTTTAGTGCGCTCGGTGCCGGAAGAATTGCCGAATCCTTAGAGCCAAGAAGCATTACCCCTACTACTATTAGTAATGTCGGAATTTGGTCAACTATTGCCTTATTACTGTCCTTGTTTATCGGTGCTTGGATAACAACCCGTGCTTGTGGACCCATGCACCGAGATACAGCCATACTCAACGGTGCAATTCTTTGGGCAACAACTATCGCACTTAGCTCTTTTCTCTTAGCTAATGGAGTTTTTGGAGTTTTTGGAGTAGCCGCTTATAATGCCACCCAAGTTATTAATCAATTACAGCAACAAGGAAATGTCGTCACGTCGAATATACCCGTCTTGACTGCTGAACAAACTCGCAATATTGCTGCTGCAACTTCAAGAACTTTGTGGTGGTTTGTGTTTGGTTCTTTGTTAGGTTTACTTGCTTCCTTGGTGGGAGCAGTATCAGGTGCGCGTAGTACCTCTAACTCTAGTACATCTAGAACTAATAATTACAATTCCTGATTCAACAATTACTAAACATTAAAGACGTTCCATTTTTAATATAGCGGTATGCACTTGAATGAGATACAGTGATTGAATTTCAAAACCTGTAGGGGCGGAGAAACCCCGCCCTAAATTGTATTGCATCCAAACGATAACCGCTAAATCCGCTAAACACATCTGGCAAAAAAGATTATAGATTATAGAGCCGAGAATCCCTACCCAGGTCACGTCTCTACAAGGTTTCTAGGAAGCGCACATTTAATTTTCACCAGATGTTTAATGTGTTGGTAAAATTTGTTGAAATTTGGCTGAATTGAGAGTTGCAAAATACAGTTCAATTTCCATCTGAGGATAGCGACTGCGAATTGATGAATAAGCTTGATTTAAATAATTTGTATGTACTTGCAACTCTCGTTCTGAATCTTTACTTAAATTAGGGTCAATCATCAGGGCATAAGCTCCACAATCTTGATGATCAATAATTATCACTTTGTGAATATGATGAAGTCGGTAGGAGATATCTAATTGATCCCAAAATGCTTCAGCATCAGATTGATGAGGAAATCCAGTTACAGCTAGAGAAGCTCCTGCTAATGCTGTCCAATCATATTTACCACCTAAATTTTTATTCATTAAAAAATATTGTTCTGCTGTCATGAACCGAAAATCAATACAACTCAGAACTAAAGCTTGAGCTTGATTAACTTCTGCTTTTACTGGTGTCGCTAATTGCAGAACAGTAAAAGCGACTGCTGCGGGAAGGAACGATTTCAGAAAATGACGACGACTAGCTAAGGGATGACAACAAAGACATTGATTGATAGTTTTATTCATGTTTTGGCGTTGCTGATTTGATGTATGAAAATAATTTTTGATGATATCCAAACCCTTGTAGAGACGTTCCATGGAACGTCTCTACAATTAAATTCATACCTGGTTTCAGCAACGCCCATGTTTTATCAGTCATTTAATTACATCAATTCTTTTGTTTTTAAATCAGTGACTCCACGTGGCAAACATCCTATAATTTGAGGAGAGATAGAGCAAATAGCGTCTGTGGTGGTTTCAAAACAATTTGATAAACCAATCGTTTTTAATAATCCCGAACGTTCTAGTAGTTGTTTAACTTCCGGTTGTAAACCTGTGAGAATTAAACGGCAATTATGGCGCTGCAAATCCTGATAAATGTCTTCTAATGCTACTAACCCAGTTGTATCCATATTTGGTACAAACCGTAACCGCAAAATTAAATATTTTACTTCTGGTTCATCTCTCAAAAAGGTAGCAAACCTTTCCGCAGCCCCAAAAAATACCGGACCATCTACCCGATAAACAGCAATTTCTTTCCCTAATTCCAGGGGAGTACCGGGAGGAAATACTTCAGTTTCGGGAATTTTCACCAAACTCAAATCGCTCATCCGTTTGATAAACAAAGCACCAGCGGCAATTAATCCTACTTCCACAGCGAGAACTAAGTCAAACAAGATTGTTACCAACCAAGTCAAAATCATCACCGCAAAGTCTGAATAGGTAGCCCGCATTAATAAACCAATGGCTTCCCACTCAATCATCCTCCAGCTAACTACCATGAGAATTCCTGCCAATGCGGCTAGGGGAATCTGTGCTGCTAAGGGGGCTAAAGTGAGAACAATAATGGCTAAAGCAACGCCATGAATTACTCCAGATAATCGAGTTTTACCACCAGAACGGACATTAACAGCCGTCCTAGCAATTGCCCCTGTGGCTGGGATACCGCCGAAAAATGGGACAATCATATTTGCCAAGCCTTGACCAATTAATTCGCGATCGCTATTATGTTTCTTACTAACGGTCATACCATCAGCCACAACTGCCGATAATAAAGATTCAATACTACCCAAAGCAGCTAAAGCCAAAGCTGGATTAATTAATTCTTGAATCACACTAAAATCATTCCAGTGGGGAATCCCTTGGGGCAGCGGTAAAGATTGCGGAATTGCGCCAATTGTGGGAACATTTAGCTGAAAATAAGTAGCTATTCCCGTTGCTAATACCAACCCCACCAAAGAACCTGGTATTGTGTTATTAATCCTCGGCCACAAAACTGTAGTTGCAATTACCACAATTGCCAGTCCCACTGCTGCCCAATTTACAGCTTCTACATGAGTTAAAGTTTGCCAAACTGCCGGCAAAAAATTTTCACTTCGTGGTAGTTTTAAGCCAAAGAAATTATTTAATTGACCACAAAAAATAATAACGGCAATACCATTAGTAAAACCTGCTGTAACTGGATAGGGAATAAACTTCACTAGCTGTCCAAGTTTAGCTATTCCCAAAGCAATTTGGATAATTCCCGCCATTACCCCAGCAATCCAAACTTTCTCCAGTCCGTACTTGGCGACAATTCCCACCAAAACCACAGCCATTGCCCCCGTTGGTCCGGTAATCTGGACTGGAGAACCGCCAAAAATGGCCGCCACAATTCCCGCGACAATAGCGGTATAAAGCCCCGCCTTTGGTTCGACTCCACTAGCTACAGCAAAAGCCAAAGCCAAAGGCAATGCTACTACTGCTGCGGTTAATCCTCCCGTCAAATCCCCACGTAAGCTACTAAACCAACGACCTAGACGGAAAAGCTTTGATTTTCGTTTTTTATCAGAGATTGCCATATTGTTATTTCAACTCTTATCCACAATTTGCAGTTATTTTAGAGGTTAGAAACGCCTGAATAAGAGAAAATCTTGTCATCACCATCACCACCATACTTGTAAAAAGGGTTAATGGCATTATTAATGTCTTGAGTTACCTTATCAACTGTCTTTGTAACTGTTTTACGTATTTTTTTGAAGATCCCCATTTGTTTCCTTTCCTTGTGACTGAGTGTTATGATCTACCTCCTATAATATAATTTCAGTGAAATCATGTAAGTGTATAAAGGTTACTTAAATTTCTAAAAAAGTTACTTTTTGAGGAAAATTATGATCAAAAACTACTGGCTGATTTTGGATCAAAGAAATCTCATATAGCAGTATTCAGTCGTATGAGGTGTAAAATAAGCCCTACAAAGCTTGCTGAATTATTTTTTGCTATTTACTTGGTAATAGTTAACGCCTTATGTGAGTTGGAGGCTGGAACAATGCAATCTTGTTCGTAAGACTAGGACTTGTCGGTAAAGTGAAGTCTGAAACCCTTAAAATAACCGGGGCATTTTTAACTCACATAAGGCGTAGTTAATATTTAGATATCATCCTACCTGTCCCATTCTAACTAAAATTCAACTAAAAAACATCAGCTTGAAGGGGAGCATCCCAATTATGCAGTAAGTATAAATGCTTAGAGACTTCAGAAAAAATAAAAGGCAAAATAGCCGAAAAGTGATGAAGAGAAAAAAATGACCCCTGAAGAAACGCAGAAACTGAATGAACATATCAAAGGTATTTCAGAAATTCTCATCAATAATACAGCTATTGAAAATCTAAAAGACTTTGAAAGCATAGAATTGATTGTGCGAGAACATATGGTCAGTCCAGTGGTAGCCAGTTTTTTTTGAAACAGCAACAGGAACAACTGTAGGAAGAACCAGGCTTGTAAATAGTATTATCGGGAAGGTAAAAATCACCTCTAAACAAGCCGGAAAACTGGGATTAGAGAAAAATAACCGGTTAAGTCCATACCTGGAGAAGTGCTGTTTAAGATTAGTAGCTAATGAATCCTTTGAACACGCTGAAGAAGATATAAAGATGACCACAGGGATGGAAGTCTCAGGGAGTAGTCAACATAGATTGGTACAAAGATATGAATTTTCTGATCTACAAGGAAAAGGAATCATAGAGGCATTGAGTGTAGACGGAGGAAATGTCAGGTTGAGAACACCGTTAGGACAAGAAAGTATCTGGCAAAATTACAAAGCAGTCAGCTTGCATGGACAGATATGTGCTGCATTTTTTCGAGAAAATGACCAGTTATTATCTTGGACAAATTCCTAACCGTTAGCTAGGGTCATTACCTGCGTAGGGGATAGTTTTCAGCGAAGAGAAGTCCTTGATTGGTATCATTTGGTCGAAAATTTAAATAAAGTCGGGGGGTCAAACAAGCGCATCAGAAGAGTCGAAAGTTATTTATGGGATGGGGACATAGAAATGGCCTTAGCGGAGTTTAAAGGGTTTCAAAACAAGTCCGTGGTGAATTTCCACCAATTATGTCCAAAAGCATCGCCAGAGAATACCAGACTACGGTTTGTATCAAGATTTAGGAATTTGCATTAGTTCAGGGAGTGTGGAGTCGAAGATTAAGCAGATTGGAGCCAGGATAAAAATAACAGGAGCGCAATGGAAGGCAGAAAATGTTTCCTAGATTTTGAACTTGCGTTGTGCTTATCTCAATCAGGCTATTGCTTGAGTATTTATATTTATTACATTATTGGGATGCTCCCAGCTTGAAGTTAGATAATCTTCATTAAATCTACCACTTTAGAAATGCTTCTTCAATCCCTCGCTCTCTTCTAACTTTAGCATCTATTTCAAACCAAGTGATAATTTGCTTTGTCGTCAATTCCTCAATGGAAACATCATATTCTTTGGCAATATGTTGTAAAATTCTCAAAGAAGAAATAGTCAGTCTTGTTAAAAACTTCTCAGGAGAAGATAATAAAGCCGCGTCAACTTGAGCAGATTCATCTGAAGATAAAAATTGAGTTGATGATTGATTAGGTGCGATATCCATAAAATTCAAAAAATTGCGTTTCTACCATTGTTTCTACCATTAAATCATATTATTGTAACCCATGAGCATTAGTTAAAGATTACTGGTAAAGTGATTATTGCGTATGTGATGATTAAAGTTAAACCCTGTGACAAAAATCTGACGGGGCGAAAACGCAGCTAGGAAGAAGACAGGATAAGCTCCATAGCTCTTAAACCCCGTTGATGATTGATGATACTTGCACTTATTAGGTATAAGTTTCAATAACTTAAAAATTAAGTCGGAGCAAGATGTAGTAAAATCAACCCAAGCTGAACCATAAAGTCCAATATAAAAAGTACTATGTCGTAGCTCATATCTACCAAATTCTTTCACACGACCAACATATTTTTGCAAACCTTGGCACTTAATTTGCTGTCCTTCAATGGTAGCACTAGTACACTGCGGCTTAAGTTAATGAACCATTCTCAATCCTCCAAAAGCTGATTTCATATTACTTTTGACTTTTGATTTTTGACTTTTGACTTCCGCAAAGCGGTACTAGTGTAGGCGATAGCTATTAATATGATCAAAGAAATTAGCCGATTACCTCTAACTTGAGTAACTTCTAAACAATAACTTCCTTTTTTAAAATCTCTAAACATTTCTTCAATACAAAATCTTTTCTTATAAGCAGATGCCCGCAAAAATTATACAAATTAAATAAAGTACAGCTTTATTTTATCTCTGATATTGCAAAGATATTGCAAAGATATTGCATAAGCATTGCAAAAAGCAAAGACATTAATATATCATCACTGATTAAATGTGTGGTGTGCCAGCAAAGATGATAATGTTAATAAAAAGAATATTAATAGCATCTGTTGTTTATTTAACTTATGCTTTATTTGGTCATGCTATAGCTAATGCTGATATCAATGTTAATGTTGATTCATCAGAGATAGAACAAGTTACATCAGTTTCTCAATTCAGAGATGTAGAACCGACAGATTGGGCATTTCAGGCTTTACAATCTCTAGTAGAACGATATGCTTGTATTGCTGGATATCCCAATGGAAATTTCAGAGGAAATCGGGCTTTAAGTCGCTATGAATTTGCTGCTGGCTTAAATGCTTGTTTGGATAGAATTAATGAATTAATAGCCACAAGCACTAGTAACGCCATAACTAAAGAAGATTTAACTAAATTACAAAAACTCAGAGAAGAATTTGCAGCCGAATTAGCCATACTCCGGGGAAAAGTAGATACTTTAGAGGCAAAAACAACAGAATTAGAGGCAAATCAATTTTCTACCACTACCAAACTATTTGGACAAGCAATTTTCGGTGTTCAAGGACGGAATGAAAATAATGCAGATTTGTTACCAAGAGATGGGATTAAAGAAACAAGAGACAACGGGACAAAAATCAATCTTATTAGTAATGTACAACTAACACTACTTACTCAATTTAAAAACCGCAGCTTTTTACTAACAGGATTACAAGCTGGTAATGGTGGTACAGCTAGTTTCACTGCTCCTCGACTAACCAATGATACCCGATTAGCTTATGAAGGTAATACAGATAATAACTTAGTTGTAACTGACCTCAATTATCGGTTTTTAGTAAGCGATAAAATGGCGGTAATAGTTGGTCCAGCAGGGGTTAATCCTATTAATAGTTTTCGGGGAGCAAACCGTATAGAAAGTGCGGGTAAAGGTCCAATTTCTGGCTTTACTCAACGTAACCCAATTTTAGCAATTGGTAATGGTACAGGTGGTCTAGGATTTGATTGGCAAATGAATAAACGAATTAGTTTGCAAGCAGTTTATACAGCTACTAAGCCAGCAGATACTAGCCAAAAAGCAGGATTATTTAATGGTGGAAATGCCACAGGACTGCAACTGAATTTTGCCCCTACTAATAATATTGATTTAGCACTAAATTACATTAATTCTTACTCAACTACCGGATTTTTAGGAACTGGAGTGGGTGATGATTTATTGGCTTATACACTTACATCTAGTAGCCCCCTAACAACTGATGCTTTTGGTGCTACAGCATCTTGGCAGATTAATCCCAAGGTAATAATCGGTGGTTGGCGTGGTTTGACAACTTCTCGCATACCGGGACAGTCAGGGAGTGTAGAAACTAATAATTGGATGGCTTTTCTGAATTTTCCTGATGTATTGGGAAAAGGAAATTTGGGGGGAGTTTATGTAGGACAACCTCCTAAAATTGTTAGGAGTGATTTACCAACAGGAAATAATCTTCCAGGTATTCTCAAAAACTCTATTGGCAGTCCAGGAGGACAACTAGGAACTACTACTCATGTAGAAGCTTTCTATCGCTATCGAATGTCAGATAATATTAGTATTACTCCTGGTGTAATCTTGATATTTGAGCCAAGACATAGCCCGAATAGCGATATGATTACCATTGGTGTTTTACGCACAACTTTTAGTTTCTAGAAATAGATTTTTATTAATTAAAATACAATGTTTTTCATAATAGGAGTTGAGAAAAATGTGGACTAAATCTATTAGTAATATCTTAGGAATAGGAATATTTAGCAGTTGTATTTTCGCTATTAGTTTACCTACTCAAGCACAAGTTTTGATTCAAGGTGGAAATCTGTCTGGAAATCTGAATTATGATTATAACAATCCTATAGTGCCTATTTATAATGGATTAACTGGGTTAGATATTAACTCATTTAATTTAGAAACTGACATTGGCAGAATATCTAATTTTCAAGGAACTGGACAATTAAAAGAAGTTAGTAATTTAGCAGGTATTTTCCAAAATGGTCAAGCTCCGATTGGTACTTTATCTGGTTTAATAACTGGAAGATCACAAACTGCTGATGGTAATTTTTTACTTTTTAACAATACTCCGATAACTATCAACGGTGTTGTATCTTCTCTTCAAAGGATTAATGACTTTACGCAAGCCGGCAATATTGCAATTACAGGTGGCAAAATTGATACTAATTTACTCACAAATTTAACTCAGCCTGGGGCATTTAATTTTGGTACAAATTTGACAAACCTGGGTGCAATATCAAATCTAGCCGCAGAGCAGTTTAGCTTACCTCAATTGGGCTTTAATCCTCAACTTATTCAAACATTAACGAATAACCCCAACTATGGGAGAATTGGTTCTACTGGGTTGACAACAATTCCTGGACTACCTTCGAGGATTTATCCCGGTTTAACAACACCGAGTAGGTAATTAAAGGAATATACAAAATTCATACAGCTTTGGATTGAGTGTTAGTTAAATCAACGATAATTCGATAAACTTACAGTATTTTACTGTACAACAGTATAACTGGGTTTATTAATTACAAAAAATGCTGCAATATCTAACCTTGATTCATAGCTTACTTCTCTTTAGTACCGCATTTATTGCCGGTGGACTCAATGCTGTAGCAGGTGGTGGTAGTTTCATTACATTTCCTACTCTGATATTTACGGGTTTAGCACCAATTAATGCTAATGCTACAAATAATACTGCCCTATGGATAGCAGCTATAGCTAGTGCGAGGGCTTATCGTCAAGATTTGAATATCGAAAAACGGCAATTATTATTACTAGCTGGCACAAGTTTAGTCGGTGGTGTCATTGGTTCTGTAGCTTTGTTATATACATCACCGGATGTATTTAAAAAGATGTTGCCCTATTTATTACTATCAGCTACATTGATATTTACATTTAGTGAATCTCTGAAAAACTGGCTACAACTTCAGAGTAAAAATGATGCTTCTGCACCTCCACCTTTATTTATTCTGCTCATTTCTCAATTGCTAATCTCTATATATGGTGGGTTTTTCGGTGCGGGTGTAGGTATTTTAATGTTGGCAACTTTAACTTTTTTAGGTATTAAAAATATTCACGCTATTAATGCTTTTAAAACCTTGTTGGGTAGTTGCATTAATGGTGTGGCTATTATTCCTTTTATGTTCGCTAATTTGATTGCTTGGCATCAAGTTATTATCATGGCAGTTGGCGGTTCTCTGGGTGGTTATTTATGCGCTCATTTTGCTAGAAGACTAGAACCCAGCTTGGTACGGAAATTTGTGATTGTGGTGGCCTTTGGTATGACTACTTACTTTTTTCTTGAACGCAGATAAACGCGGATAAACGCAGATGAAGATATGCCAATCTATAGATTTTAGGGCGTTGCTGATTTGATGTATGAAAATAATTTTTGATGATATCCAAACCCTTGTAGAGACGTTCCATGGAACGTCATGGAACGTCTCTACATTTAAATTCATACCTGGTTTCAGCAATGCCGATTTTAGGATAGGTCTGTCCAAATATTAATTAAATATAAAGCTACAATTTTTGTGACTTTGATTACAGTTTTTCCTATCTGGTAGCGGTTGAATGAGAAAACGAGTTATTTTTCTAAGAAGATAAATAAGACTGTCTCAAGGATTACACCATAGGGATCACTGCTAATCCCAAAAAAGTTATATCTAAAGTAAATTTATATATCCCAGGCATGATGATAATAATTATCAGGTTTAAGATAATAACAAAGGATATCAACTTTTTGACATTCACAATAATTAACCGGTTTTTTTCAGGTTTTCTAAAAAATTATTAACTTCAGGGATTTTAAAATGCAAGTATCACAAAAGATTCACTGCCCAAATTGCGGTAGCGCGGCTGAACGTCACTATATTGCTGATAGTCAAATTACACGAACACAATGCCCTAGTTGCGATTATTTGATGATTACTTGCACTCGTACTGGTAAAGTCATTGAGGCTTATGCACCAGGTATTTACGCTAAAAGATAGGAGTTATTAGTCATTGGTTATTGGTTATTAATCATTAGTCAGTTAAAAGTAAGAAAATTACCAATTACCAATTACCAATTACCTTTTAGTTGTTCTTAATTGTCCACAAGCAGCGTCAGCTTCTAAGCCACGAGAATAACGGACACTAACTGCTGTATTTTGTTGTTGAAGAACGTTAACAAAAGCTTCTATTCTGTCGCGGGTTGGTCTTTTGTAATCTACTTCCTCAATGGGATTGTAGGGAATTAAGTTAACGTGACTTTGAAATCCGCGCAGACGTTTTGATAGTTCTAAAGCGTGTTCGGGTAAATCGTTGACTCCAGCCAGAAGTATGTATTCAAAGGTAACTCTGCGTCCAGTTATTTCTACATATTCTCGACATTCTGCCAGTAAGTCTTCTATGGGGTAGGGTTTGGCGCTGGGAATGAGTTGTTCTCGTAATGCTTGGTTGGGTGCGTGGAGACTCACAGCCATGGTAATTTGCAGTTGGTGTTCAGCAACTTCCAAAATGCGATCGCGGATGCCTACAGTAGATAGTGTAAGCGATCGCGCACCAATTCCGATATCTTGATTAATGGATTTAATTGCTAAAATCACATTTTCCGTATTCAACAGTGGTTCACCCATGCCCATGAATACTACATTACTCACCCGTTCTTTAAAATCTTCTTGCACAGTCAGCACTTGATCAACAATTTCCGCACGGGTAAGATTACGCTTGTAAATACCTTTACCAGTAGCGCAGAAATCACAAGCCATTGGACAGCCGACTTGAGTAGAAACACAGACAGTTAAACGTTTATCGCTGGGAATACCCACAGTTTCGACAATTTCCCCGTCAGCCAATTTGAGGAGATATTTGACGGTATCATCGGGGGCAACAGAACGGTAATGTAGAGATGAACGACCTATGGGAATATCCGCAACTTCGGAACGCCAATTTTTGGGAAATACAGAAATATCAGCGAGCGATCGCACACCCTTATTATAGATCCAATCATGCAATTGCTTACCCCTATATCCGGGTTGTCCCTGTTGCTGTACCCAAGTAGTTAACTCCGTTACGGAAGCACCAAGCAGGGGAGGGAGAAGTTCAGATTGTAGGGAGTTAAGCGAATCTACCGGAGATACAAAGGGTGTAGCAGACATAAGAAGTCACAAGTTGATGCTAATTTCCTATTATATTATTTTTATGGTGATTTTTAAATTTTGTTTCGCGCAAAGGCGCTAAGGAGCAAAGGCGCAAAGGAAGAAAGAGTTTAAGGGAGTTGTAAGGTGATGATTGTTACTTCTGGTGGACAAAATAACCGTCCTGGGTAATAGGTTCCTAAGCCTCGATTTACATATAGTTGATTATTTCCTAATTGGTGTAAACCCTCAGACCATTCCCAGTGGCGTAATACAGAATGGGTTTTCCGTAAAAATGGTAATTTGCGAAGGATTTTTTTCGGGATTTTTTTGACTGTTTTTATATAGTAAATTACTGCTGGTCCCAAACCAGGAATTACGATTTGTCCCCCGTGACTATGACCAGATAATTGTAAATCTACTCGCCATTTTTTTAGAATTTCGGCTGTATCTGGGTTGTGGGATAGGATAATCCGAGGCGTGGTAGAATCTAGTTGATTCATAATTGGTTCAGGATTAAATTCTCGTGAATAAACATCTGCTAATCCTACTAGCGGTAATTCTTTTCCGACTGGGTAAGCAATTTGATTCCACAGCACATTAATATCTATTTTTGTTAAAGCTTCTATAATTTCTGATTTTGAATTGGGATAACAAATATCGTGATTCCCAAGTACAGCATAAGTACCATAGCGACTTTTTAGATTTTTTAGTCGTGATGCTAGTTGATGAATTGGTTCTGCTATTGTGTTAACGTAGTCACCAGTTAAAATAACTAAATCTGGTTTGGCTGCATTACTAATAGCAATTGCTTCTGTTAACATTTTTTCTGATAATAGACCATTATCATAATGAAAATCTGACATTTGTACCAGCTTTAATCCTGCTAATGATAGAGGTAAGTTGGGTATTTTCACTATCAATTTTTCTGTACTTAAAGCTCCAGATAATAATCTGTGCATAATATTTTTTATAATAGAGAACAAGAAACAAGAAAATGTAGGTTGGGTTGAGGGACTCTTAACCCAACATTGTTATGCAAATACACACTGCTATATAAGTTAACAGAAGATTTTTATATTAGCTGTATCAAAAGAGTAATTTATTTTAAAATTAGTTGAAGTTTTTCAGCACAGCCTAATTAATAAACTTTCTAGAGATTCTGGTATAATTTACAGAATCTCTGGAGAACTGTTTAAAAGTTTATTTTTACGACTTTTCAGGAAACTAATCGCTCTTGTAGTTTCGCTACCATTTCCGCACGAGTAGAAACCTCTAATTTACGGAACATCCTTTTCAAAGCTTGCTTGACAGAATTTTGAGTAATCCATAATTTAACCGCAATTTCCCCATTAGTTAAACCTTGGGCTACTAATTTGGCAATTTCTAATTCCCTCGCTGTGAGGGGACAACTATCAGCAGATGCAAAGGTTTTTGGTGTTGCTTGGAGTGTGGCCATTTTTGCTGATAAATGCAGACAGACTGCACTTAAATCAGCTAAATCATTACTATCAAAAGGCTGACTTCCGGGGTCACGAGCAAAGTTTAAAGTCCCCACTAATTGACCATTACAAACTATGGGGCCAGTCATCACGTGTTCATGACGAGAACAATAGTTTTTCCAGTCTTCTGGGGATAAAATTAATTGCTCATGGGTGGGAGCATGACGTTCCAAAACATAGCGTCCGACGGGATTAGCTTCTAAGCAGACTGCGGGAATTTCGGGAATTTCAATTTGAGTATTTAATTGGTCATCTAGGAGATCAATACCCCAATGTTGTACTGCAAAATGGTCGCCAATGGTATCCATGAGAGCTAGTTTTAATTCTTGCTCATTTTGGACGTTAGCGATCGCTTGAAAAATGGCGTGGAGAGTTTTAGCCATAAGTGTACCCATTTGGGGTCTATGCGAACCTCGATAATTACCTCTATGCTAATACCAGCAAAGATAAAAAGCTATTTTAAATTGTAACCAGAGGACAAGCACAATGACAGTTACTCAAATCTCAGCCCAAGAACTTTTCCAGGCTGCATATCAAAACCGTTATACTTGGGACGCAAATTTTCCTGGATATACCGCGGATATTACTTATAAGTATGATGATCAAGTGATCAAAGGTCAAGTGGTGATTGATGCCAATATGAAAGCTGAGGTTCTGAACGTGGAAGACGAAGCCGCTAAAAAAGCCATTCACGGACAAGCTTGGGAAATCGCTGTTCACCGCGTCCGTAGAGCCTTTGAACAAACTCACGGTGCAAATACTTTTAGGGCTGGTGACACTGACGCAACCGGCGCAGTAGAAATTTTTGTGGGTGGAAAGTCGGAAGGAGATAAGTACAAAGTGCGTAACAATGAAGTTTGCCACGTTCACCGTTTAATTCACGGTACTTTTGTGACTATTGACACTTTCAGCAGTCACGATACAGGGGAAGGATATCTTTCTCACACATACAATTCTGTATACAACGACCCCGAAACAGGCGCACAAAAGGGCGGTAAAAGCGATTTTACTGATGAATATGAGAAAGTAGGCAATTATTACATTCTCAATCGTCGGGAAATCCGCACGGAAATAGCAGAACGTATTTCTATCCAAGATTTCATCTTTTCTAACATTGAGTTGTTAGGTTAGATTGTTTGAGTAGTCTTTGACAATCTCAACAGCAAATATCCTATAGCGTAGTTACAGCATTTACCGGTGTTATGAGGTACAAAAACCCCACCCCCAACCCCCTCCCCGCAAGCGATGAGGGGGCTAAGATGTACATCATAAGAGCGGAAACCGCTGTAATCCTAATTTTAGGTCTCTATCTTCCATGAACCCACAATGATTACATACATACAGGTGTTCTAGTTGATAGTGACTTTTTGACTTCGCTAATGCTCCTCCGCGAATGCGTCTTCGTGGTTCATTTATACTCAAAACGGCTAGAAGCTGGACTTTTTTATCATACAAGGAACAAAGTTAAAAGCCTCTCCCCGTTGCGGGGAGAGGTTTACAAGAGGGGTTTCATATTTGGTTAAACTATGAACCGTTTGCAGTATATCTATATTCTTCTGTAAAAAACGTAAAAAACCATAAAAAAAGGTGAGTTAACAATAACGTCACCCACCATCAAATAATTTACTGATATTGTAGAAATCCCAAATTAACCAACGTTAGTTAATAGCAACTCACGGGTTTCTGATTTTCTGACTTTTACCTGTCCATCATCATCTACATCCACAATAGCCTTATCTCCATCGGCTATTTCCCCAGATAAGATCGCTTCAACCAGAGAATCTTCCAACAGACGGACAATAGCGCGGCGTAATGGTCTAGCACCGTAGCTAGGGTCATATCCTTCTTGTACAACCTTCTCTTTAAAGGCTCCTGTCACTTCTAAAGTGATATTCTTCTCTTTGAGACGACTACCAACATCACGCAGCATGATTTCAGCAATTTGCTTGACTTCATCTTTGTTCAATTGAGTGAAGACGATAATATCATCAACACGGTTAAGGAATTCGGGACGGAAATAAGCCTTGAGTTCTTCGTTAACTAAGTTACGAATGCGATGATAACTAGCTTCTGCTGCATTATCAAATTCAAAACCTAAGCTGCTACCACCTTTTTCAATTACCTTAGAACCAATATTAGAAGTCAAGATAATTAATGTATTCTTAAAGTCTACTTTCCGGCCTTTCGCATCCGTAAGATGACCGTCATCCAAGATTTGCAGCAGCATATTGAATACATCGGGATGCGCTTTTTCGATTTCGTCGAATAGCAACACTGTATAGGGTTTGCGCCGTACAGCTTCCGTCAATTGTCCGCCTTCGTCGTATCCTACATAACCTGGAGGTGAACCAATCAACTTGGAAACGTTGTGGCTTTCCATGTATTCGGACATATCTAAACGCACCATTGCTTCTTCAGCACCAAAGAAATAAGCCGCTAAGGCTTTCGCTAATTCGGTTTTCCCGACACCTGTTGGACCAGAGAAGATAAAACTAGCAATGGGACGATTAGGACTTTTTAAGCCGACACGGGCGCGACGAATAGCGCGAGAAACAGATGTAACTGCTTGTTCTTGACCGATTAATCTTGTATGTAAGGTATCTTCAAGGTGTAATAGCAACTCTGATTCAGATTCAGTCAGCTTGTTAACAGGAACACCAGTCCAAGAAGCGACAATTTGAGCAATGTCTTCTTCATTGACTAGGGGAATGTTAACAGTTTCCTGGTTTTCCTCTAAATCAAGTCTGGTTTGTAGTTCCAACTCTTGTATCCGCAATTTACCAGCTTTGCCAAAATCTTGAGTTCTGATGGCTTCAGATTTGGCTTTGGTAGCGGTGGTTAATTCCCGTTTGAGTTCTTTGTTATTCGCAATCCGCGAGTTACGTAACCGCACACGAGAACCAGCTTCATCAATTAAGTCTATGGCTTTGTCGGGAAGAAAGCGATCGCTAATGTAACGATCTGCTAATTCAGCCGCCGCAACTACCGCTTCATCGGTAATATTAACTCTATGGTGCTGTTCATAAGCACCGCGTAAACCATAGAGAATATCAATAGTTTCTGCTACTGAGGGTTCACCCACCAAAATTGGCTGAAACCGTCGCTCTAAGGCAGCATCACGCTCAATGTACTGACGATATTCATCGAGGGTAGTCGCACCAATACACTGGAGTTCACCCCGTGCTAAAGCTGGTTTAAGGATATTCGCTGCATCCAAACCACCTTCTGTACCACCTGCACCGACTAAGGTATGAATTTCATCAATCACTAAGATGATGTTACCTGCGGTGCGAACTTCTTCCATGATTTTTTTCAGGCGTTCCTCAAAATCACCCCGGAAGCGAGTTCCCGCCACTACAGATCCCATATCCAGACTGATGACTTGCTTATCCAGCAGAACTTCGGGAACATCTTGATTGACAATCCGTTGAGCTAGACCTTCAGCGATCGCAGTTTTACCAACGCCAGGTTCTCCAATCAAGACTGGGTTATTCTTAGTCCTACGACCGAGAATTTGCACAGTTCTTTCAATTTCTTTCTGACGACCGACTACGGGGTCTAGTCTGCCCTCCTGAGCCAATTTGGTAAGGTTTCTACCAAACTCCTCGATGGTCAGATTTTGATTGCGCTGGGAATTACTTCTACCACCAGCCATAACCGCTGTATCTTCACCCAATCGGCTCATGACAGCCGAACGGATAACGGGTAAATCCACTCCTAGATTTTGTAATACTTTGGCGGCGACTCCTTCACCGGCCTCCGTTAAACCTAATAATAAGTGTTCAGTGTTTATGTAATTATGTCCAAGGCCATGAGCTTCTCGGAAAGATTGCTCAAATAGACTTTTTACTTTGGGGGTAAAGGGAATTTCCGGTGGGACAAACCCAGAACCCCGACCAATTATTTTTTCTACTTCCCGACGGGCTTCTTTCAGGGTGACACCCAACTCAGCTAACACCTTAGCAGCAACACCTGTTCCTTCTCCCATTAAACCCAGGAGAATTTGTTCTGTGCCTACAAAGTTGTGTCCCAGTCGTCGTGCTTCTTCCTGGGCTAACATGATTACCCTAATGGCTTCGGAAGTGAAGTGTTCAAACATAGTGGGTTCTTTCCCTCGTGCTGCTTGGAGTTTGGGTGAGATATAAGTTCACCCTTATATAAAGTTTCTTGTACTTTCTTAAAGATAATGTATCTTTGTTTAAAGCTGAATGGCAGTAGTGAGAGCCGTAAGTGACAGGCGTAGTAGCCGTCATTCAGTGATAATGGTGAATAATTAGCAATGGTCGAGATTTTTAATCTTGAGTTGTTGATGGATTGCCAACTTTTTACTGGTATTGAGTATGACAGAAATTTCCGGCGGTAAAGACCAACAACATCCACTCTACAACCGCGACCGCCCCCTTATTGATATTTTACTCGCTCAAGGCGTAACGGATTACAATTTATCAGAATTAGCTAGACTAAAAATCCGCTATCAAGGTTTTCCGGGAGCGCGAGACATTCAAACTGGCTTAGATAAAGTTTTGCAAAGCTGGGGTTTAACCGAAGCTGAACTGTTTGAAAAAACCCGTCAACTCCATGATATCGGCGGAATTTACAAAACTCGTGGCAAAAAAGAAGAACAGGATTGGAATTAGTTATTAGTCATTGGTCATTAGTCATTGGTCATTGGTAAAAATTTATTCTTCTGTCACCTGTCACCTGTCACCTGTAACCTGTCACCTGTCACCTGTCACCTGTCACCTGTCACCTGTCACCTGTCACCTGTAACCTGTCACCTGTCACCTGTTCTCGATAATCGCGGAGTTGCTTTAGGAGTTGTTCTTGGGATGAATTGGGTGGTTCTGTGATTGGTTGGGGGGTTGCTTCTACTTTTTCGGGGACTTTGGGTGCAGGATTGATGACTAAGTTTCGACTTCGCTCAACTACCAAGTTTCGACTTCGCTCAACTACCAAAGGTTGTTTTTGAGGAACAGGTGCGGTAATTACTACCTTTGACTGATTAGCAACAGCTTTGAGAGAATCCAACGTTACAGCTACCTTGGTTTTTTCCTGGATGTCCTTGCTAGAAGAAACTAATTTACTCAAACCATTAACTAATCGCCGCATATTTTGGCGGAACTTAGGATCACCTGTTAATTCATCTAAATCAGAAGTAATTTTTTGGGTATTTTCAAATGTTACCCTAGCTGCATCTAAAGTTTGTTGCAGTAAAACAATGTTTTTTGGATCATTTAAGCTTTTAGAAGCATCTTTTAAATTTGCAGAAGCTTCGGCTGCATTTGCAGATAGAGTTTCTAGATTGTCTAATAATTTTCCTTGGGTTAAGCGATTAATTGCTGGGGATAAACTTGTTACTGTCTGACGAAGTTGGTTACTAGTTTCCGTCATACTATTCAAAGTTCCAACCAAAGAAGAACGATTGGTGCTGACAAGATTATCTAAATTAGTCAGTAAGCGACTTGCTTGTTTAGCAGTTACACTAAAGTCCTTTGCAGTTGATCCTAATTGATCCGCTGTTTTGGTGGCGGTTGCAGTTAGTTGAGTTGTCGAACGTTGTAATGTTACAGCCGTATTAGAGAATACGCCTACTTGTCCTTTAAAGGTTTTGCTCAAACCTTGTAAATCCTTCGTCAAATCGGCGATATTAGCAGCAGCATTAGCCGAAGTTTCTAACGTGCGATTAACATTTTTATAGAACTTTTCATTACTGTATTGAGCCGCGAAATTAGATGATTGACGCACTAGTTCATCAACACTGATCCCAATTACGCCTTGTAAGCGAGAACCATTACAAATAATCAGGCTGCGATTACAGTCTTTATCTAAAGGTTTAGCAGACACACTCCCAGGAGGTAAATCGCCTTTTGGGGTAATGTCAATAATATTTTCGCTGATTAATCCACTTTGATTGGCTTCAATTAGTGCATTGCTGGGAATTGTCAAATCAGGGGAGTTAATTTGAATTTCTACATCAATCGCATTTGAACCAGCTTTAATATTAGTGATATTCCCTACTTTCACACCACGAAAACGCACTGCTGAACCCTTTTGCATTCCCCCAGCATTAGCAAATTCGATAGTTGCTTTATAAGAAGTTTGTCCAGGGGTGATTCTATTCAACCACAGTAAAATTACTCCAAATGCGCCTAACCCTAGCAGGAGCAACAATCCGACAGAACCTTCTCTCCATGTACGTGCAGACGTGAAACTGCTAATTAGACCTCGCATTTATTCCTCCACCGACAAATAAACTTAACAATTTTTTTGGATTTGATCCTTAACCAGCTATTTGAATCGGTCCATTGACACTTCCACTCATAAATTGTCTAATCAAGGGATTTTCTGTGTGATCTAATGCAACTACTGTACCTTGCCATTGCACTTTTCCTTGATAAAGAAATACTATTTGGTCAGATGTCCGGCGAATTGTACTATCTTGGTGAGTAACAATGGAGTATGTACTACAGACTCCTTGTGTGTGTTGTAAATCGCGGATTAAGTCCTCAATTACCGTTGAGGCAATGGGGTCGAGTCCGGCGGTCGGTTCATCGTATAATAAAACCTCTGGACTGTCTGTAGGACGCTGAGGATTGGACATAATGGCCCGAGCAAAGCTGACCCTTTTTCGCATCCCTCCAGAAAGTTCGGACGGGTAAAGATGACCAATATCTGCTAAACCGACCATTTCTAATTTTTCATTGACTAGTTCACGAATATGCGATCGCTTTAATCGGGAATTTTGATAAAGTAGAAATCCGATATTCTCTTGGACTGTCAAGGAATCAAATAAGGCTGCTTGCTGGAATACCATGCCAATACCTACAGGATCAGCAGCATCTTCAATTAAACCTTCTCTGCGGACTCCTTGAATATAAATTTCTCCCTCATCGGGTTTCAATAATCCGGCTATAATCCGTAAAACGGTTGATTTACCAGTTCCCGAAGGGCCAATTATCCCTAGTGCTTGTCCTCGGTATATTTTCAAATCTACATTATCTAAAACCTTGTTGTTGCCAAATGTTTTAGAAATACCTCTCAATTCAATTAATGGTTCTGTGCTTGGTGATTGGTTATTGGTCATTGGTATAGCAGGGAAACAAGCTAACTGAGATTTTAGCAAATTCCTGATATGTTCTGTTACCAATAGATCGTTTGTAGCTATTTTGTGTTATACAATACCTTGAATATGACGCAATGCTGATACGGGTGTTTATTTAGATGTTGTTTGTAGCTACATCTATTATCGAGAATTATGGCGTTAAGTTGACAGAATCACCGCAAATATACTAAAAAATAAATAATTCACGTATCTAGAGGTAGATGGTGCGAAGTTATCAATGGCTAACTGTATTGTTAAGTTTAGCGCTGGCTACAACACCCCAGTTGGCAAACGCTCAAACCAATATTGAGCAGTTATTTCAACAAGGAAATGCCGCCCAAAGTGCTGGACAATACTCACAGGCTGAAAAGATTTGGCGGAGGGTTCTGCAACTCAACCCTAACAGTGCCAATGCTTACAACAATCTAGGTCTTGCGCTGTATTACCAGAAAAAACCAGATGAAGCGATCGCTGCATATCGAAAAGCCATCCAACTCAACCCTAATGATGCCGATGTTTACATCAATCTCGGCGTTGCACTGAAAGACCAGAAAAAACTAGATGAAGCGATCGCTGCATATCAAAAAGCCATCCAAATTGACCCTAACAATGCCTATGCTTACATCAATCTCGGCGTTGCACTGAAAGACCAGAAAAAACTAGATGAAGCGATCGCCGCTTACCAAAAAGCCATCCAACTCAACCCTAACTATGCCTATGCTTACTACAATCTCGGCAATGCACTGTCTGAGCAAAAAAAACTAGATGAAGCGATCGCCGCATTTCAAAAAGCCATCCAACTCAACCCTAACTATGCCGATGCTTACAATAATCTCGGCAATGCGCTGTATAACCAGAAAAAACTAGATGAAGCGATCGCTGTATATCGAAAAGCCATCCAACTCAACCCTAATGATGCCGATGTTTACATCAATCTCGGTAATGCACTATATATCCAGAATAAACTAGATGAAGCGATCGCT
>JBAXRM010000048.1:0-26172 GCA_037131225.1 Nostocales cyanobacterium ELA583
GTGACCATGCCAAACATAACCGGTTCCCAATGGCGAACACTTCGTGACACTAACTAAAAAGAGGTTCTAAACGCTTTTTAAATCTGACTAAATGAGTATCGTCTAACATATCAAATCCTTTTAAAAAAATTTTGTTTTACTTCAGTAGCAGAAAGATAAATCATAAAATATTCCCTTTCCTCTTATCCTAACTCAAATATCTTTCTTCCTTTTCTTCCTTCGTGTCCTTCGCTTCTTCGTGGTTCATTTCACGCCTTCTCACCATAAAATAAAGACGCAGAAAACACCCTCCGTGCCTTGTGCGTCTCTGCGTGAAAAAAATCCTAAACCATCTCAGCAGTAGGCTGTGCTTGAGGCTGGAACATAAACAAAGAATAAACCACATCACGGCGGATATTCACCATCATATCCAAGAACAACTCATAACCCTCACTCTTATACTCAATCAGCGGGTCCTTTTGACCATAACCACGCAAACCAACCGACTCACGCAAAGCATCCATTTGTTGTAAATGTTCGCGCCACAAAGTATCTATGCGTTGGAGAATAAAGAACCGTTCTGCTTGACGCATTAAACCTGGTTGAATTTGGTCAATTTGCGCTTCTTTCATATCATAGGCAATTCGCGCTTGTTCATGGAGAAAAGCTTTAATCTCCATCATTACCATGTCCTCCAACTGGACAGACTGCATATCAGCCAACAGGTAAACAAACTCCTTCACCTTATCCACCAACTTTTCTAACTCCCATTCTTCCGAAGGTAAATCAGGGTTGATGTAATAATCAACGATGTCGTCCATCGTTTTTTCCGCGTATTTAATTACCTGTTCCTTCAAATCCTGACCTTCCAAGACCCGACGACGTTCCGCATAGATAGCCCGACGTTGGTTATTCATTACCTCGTCATACTCAAACACCTGTTTACGGATGTCGTAGTAATAGGTTTCTACCTTCTTCTGTGCGCCTTCCAAACTGCGGGTTAACATTCCCGACTCAATGGGCATATCTTCTTCCACTTGGAAAGCATTCATCAAACCAGCAACGCGATCGCCCCCAAATATCCGTAATAGATTATCCTCTAAACTGAGGAAGAATCTTGTCGTTCCGGGGTCGCCTTGTCTTCCTGCCCGTCCACGTAACTGATTATCAATCCGCCGAGACTCATGGCGTTCTGTACCAATAACGTGCAAACCGCCTCTACCTACCACATCATCATGTTCACTGGTAGTGAATTCTTCATATTCATGCTTAATCTGCTGGTAAGCTGACCGCAATTTCTGAATTACCGGGTCATCAGTAGGGGCTTTTTCTGCGGCTACAGCTACCTTTTCCTCTGCATCCAGTTCTGATAAACTTCGCTCACCGTAAGCCTTGACAGCCACTTCTACAGATTCTTTCAATAACTGTTCTGTTTCTTTTTTCAAGTTGGTGGGGAAAATTTCTGGAGAAGCCCGCCAAGTTTTTACCTTTTTCCCAGGAACAAAACCTTGACCACCACCGCTACCAGCCATAGGTAGTCCAGAAGCCCGTTGTACACCAAATTCATCATCCTCAGGGCTAACAATCCGGGGCATAAAATATTCCCGGAGTTTTAACCGTGCCATATACTCGGAGTTACCACCAAGGATAATATCTGTACCTCGACCTGCCATGTTGGTAGCAATAGTTACAGCCCCACTACGTCCAGCTTGGGCAATAATTTCCGCTTCCCGTTCCACGTTTTCTGGTCTAGCGTTAAGTAACTCGTGGGGAATGTTCATTTCCTTGAGGAGTCGGCTGAGAAGTTCGGATTTTTCGACGCTAGTTGTACCCACTAACACAGGTCTACCATTTTGGTGCATTTCGGCACATTCTTTAGCGATCGCTCCCCACTTACCTGCCTCAGTCTTAAACACCATATCAGACAAGTCTTGTCGTCTTCTTACCTGATTGGTGGGAATTATCGTCACTTCCCGTTTGTATATCTTTTCAAATTCTACTTCCTCAGTTTTTGCCGTTCCCGTCATTCCTCCCAATTTGGGATACAGCAAAAATAGGTTTTGATAGGTAATTGTCGCCAAAGTCTGGGTTTCTGGCTGAATTTCTACGTGTTCCTTCGCTTCAATAGCTTGGTGTAAACCATCACTCCACCGCCGCCCCGGTAATACCCGACCTGTAAATTCATCCACAATCACAACTTCATCATTGCGGACAATATAATTTACATCCTTAAGAAATAATTCCTTAGCCTTAATCGCATTAAACATAAAATGCGCCCAAGGGTCTTCCGGGTCAAATAAATCGGTCACACCCAACTGATTTTCCGATTCAGCAAAACCATCATCCGTCAAAAGAACGTTACGATCCTTCTCATTAACTTCGTAATGCTCCTCATTTTTGAGCGTAAAGGCAATTTCCGCCGCTTGTAAGTATTTTTCTGTCGGTCTTTCCACCTGACCAGAAATAATTAATGGAGTCCGCGCCTCATCAACTAAAATCGAGTCTACCTCGTCAATAACACAGAAATTAAAGGGACGTTGCACCACCTCACCCATGGAAGTAGACATATTATCCCGGAGATAATCAAAGCCAATCTCGCTGTTAGTGACATAGGTAATATCACACTGATAGTTTTTTTGGCGTTCACTGGGGGTCATAGTGGACTGAATTAGCCCCACACTTAACCCCAAGAACCGATGTACCTGACCCATCCATTCCGCGTCCCGACGCGCCAGGTAATCATTGACGGTAATTACGTGAACACCTTTACCTGTCAGGGCATTTAAATAACTGGGTAAAGTAGCTACTAAAGTTTTCCCTTCACCGGTTTTCATTTCTGCAATTTGCCCAGTATGCAGAATTATACCACCCTGTAATTGAACATCAAAGTGCCGCAATCCTAGCACCCGCCGCCCTGATTCTCTAACAACAGCAAAGGCTTCAGGTAAAATATCATCTAGCGTTTCGCCATTTGCCAACCGTTGTTTAAACTCGACGGTTTTAGATTTTAACTGTTCATCAGACAGTGGCTTAATGTCTTCTTCTAAGAGGTTAATTTCTGTAATGTAAGGTTGGTATTTTTTAAGTTTACGAGCGTTGGGATCGCCCAACAAAAGTTTTAGCATGGCAGTTTATAGAATTAAATCAAGGAGAATGGATATTTAAGCTTTGACTATATGATTATAGACATTTAATGCAACCCAGCCGTTTTGCGGATGGATGGTTGGAAAATGAGCATTTACTCAAAAACCTAATGAAAATAATCCAATCACTTTAGAGAAGGATTAGTTTTAATTATTATTTTAATGGTTAAACTGTCTTATCGTATCATTTTGCCGTCAGAACAGGGAAACCAGTCACAGGTGAATCAGGAATTACCAATTTACACAAATAGTATTTAAATGGTATTGAGCGTTCTTATCCCGGTTGCTATTGGACTGGAACTATATCAACTGTATCAATAGGAAAATCAGCGTTAGCTGCTTGGGTGCTGGTGGCTAAACCTAATATAAAGCCTATCGCTATACTTCCAGCAAAAATCACCAGCATAACCATGAGTAGTTGGCGTTTTAGTCGGCGGTGGGATTTGCTTTTTGCTACATTTGCCATAAAGTTCTCAATTAGGAGTTCAGGAGTTCAGGCAGAAGAATTAGATCAAATTAGGAGTTCAGGAGTTCAGGCAGAAGAATTAGATCAAATTAGGAATAGTCTCGAATCTGGGAAGATGATAGATTTTTGATGGAAGGGGGAAGGCAAAATTTTGATAGATGAAATATGATTTTTTATCGAACTTCTTGCACTTCTCCCAACCGTGTAAAGCGGATTTCAATTCGTCGTCGAGTGACATCCTCTTTCCGCGCTATCCCTGCAAATTGTCCACTTGGTAATATTAATTGTGCCGCAGAATAAGCACGAAATGATAGTCCAGATAGTTTACCTTGTTTTTTCTGGATATCACCCAGCACCTTCACAACTGACAAAGCCCGCATTAATCCCAAATCAGCATTAGAACCAGCTTGTAGTTTTCCTACTTGTAAATTACCACTAGCTACATTTTCTAAATTTACATCTAAATTACTAATTATTTTACTATTAGCTTGTCCGTCTGTGTGTCCAATTATTTCCACAACATTAATCCCGTATTGTTTAGTTCTAGCTTCTATTTCCGGTACTATTTGTTTCAATATGTAAATTGACATTTTCGGTGGAATTTCTGCACTACCAGAAGCAAATCTATAATCACCTTGATCTTTGATAACTATGATTGGCGGTGTATCTGTTGGCTTTATTTTTGATATGATAATAGTTAGAAATAAAAATAAAACTAATATCATAAACGCATTAGACATCAGATCTGTAAATGCTTGCCAAACATTTAAATCTTCATTGTATTCAGTGTAGCGTGAACGACGTGCCATAATTTAAATGTATTTGTGAATATGAATCATTCCTAATTAATCCAATTTATTCAGCTATTCAAATCCTTGTTTGAGTCTGACAATAGAATTTTTCGTATCATAAAGGTTTTTGTTGCATTCTTGAAGATTAGCAATAATCTTTTGAAAACCTTGGGTATTGATACCTGTTTGTTTATCAATTCCTTGAATTATAGTATTACTCACAGTTTGATACTCGGAAATTAGTTGATAATTGTGATCTTGTAATAATTTAACCAAATCTGATTGAATATTAGCAAATTCAAGACTAAATTGCTGGACATATCCATCAATATTATTTACAAAAGTTTGAATTTTTTGATTATTACCATCTATTTGATTAGATGCGCTATTAATTGTCACATTCACTTCATTTGTAGATTCTTTGACAGTTGCTAATAACTGATTAATAGCTGTTATTAATTCATCCCAATTATTAACTTTATCACTTACTCTCTGATCTAAATTATCCAGTTTGTTAACTGCTTTTTCGTAACTGTTAGCTCCTTGCTGGAGTTGGGGAATAATTTCAATTAGAAAATTTTGGTTAGTTTGATGTAAGTCTAATACTTGAATTGAACTTTGATTAATACTTTTGATATCTTCTCCTAAATTAATTAAATTCTGACTGCAATCTTCAATTTGTATCAATACATTTACAATCAATTCACTTGTTTCAGCCAAACTAGCAATTGATTCTGAAAATTTTGCCTGTGTACCTGCTAAATTTGCTGTAGCTAATGATAATTGTTGAGGAAACTGACTTTGATTAAAAGTTTCAGCAGACTCCTTAAATATTTGAGATGTTGCATTTAAGTCTGACATTGAACTCTCAAACTCATCAGCAGCAAGAGATATAGTTCCAGCCGCGTCTGTAAACTTTTCATAAACTTGTCTAGCTAAATCTGTAGTTTCCCTATTTCCGTCAGCAATTTGTTGTGCTACTTTTCCCATAGATTGTTCCACAGCTTCTCGCACTACCTTACCAAAATTTGTTAAAAATACATCCTGTTGGGATACCATTTTATTGACTATTTTATCAAGACGATTATCACCTTGAATTTCAAGAAGATAAATATTATCTAGATAATCTTCTAAAGAACTAATCAGACGATATTTAGCGAGTCCACTATTGAAAAGAAAATTGAATACTGTTAACACAGCACTAAAAAATAGTCCTGTTAAACTGGTAGTAAATGCAATACTCATTCCTTCTAATGGTTTCTTTAATTCAGTAACTAAGTTACTAACATCACTTGCATTAGCTTGATTAATTGTTTGACTCAAAGTAGATAAATTAATGGTGATACCTAAAAAAGTTCCCAATAACCCAAATGCTAACAATAAATTCGGTAAAATTCGACATAAATAATCTATTTGTTCACAGGTTAATCCCTTACCATTTATTTTTTCCTGACTATAAACTTGATCTATTAATGCTCCTGTATTTACCTGTTCTAATTGTTGACTAGCTTGCTCAAATCTATTTTCTAATGTTTTAACAATTATTGGTTGTCTTCCTGGAGATTCTTTTTCAATTAACCTTTGAACTGAATTAGTCGAAACTATTAAATGGCGGTAAAGAGATATGCGAAGAAAAATAGTAATTAAAGACGGGATGACAACCAGAAAAATAGTGATAAAAATTAGGTAAGGTGGTAGTGGTGGCATAAAAATGACCTTTGGTAGTGCAGGAAGATTATTAAAATTGGGTAGTGATTAACTACCCAGAAAAAGAATAGAATATATTAGGTTAGATATTTTTCGACTATTTTTTGCATTTGGGTTTCATAATATTCTTGAGGAATCAAGTTATCATCCAACAATTCTTTTAACCGTCCTAATTCGGAACGTAATTTTTCTTGATTTTGATTATTATTATTCTCTATAGAAGAACTAGGAACTATTTCACCAGTAAGAGCTTTTTGATTTTCTATATTGTCTGTGAGTGGAAGAGATTTTGGATTTCTCAATTTACCTTCCATTTTCTTCCAAAAACGATTTATCACCCCTTCCTTAACTGTAGGTTGAATATTGTCTGGTGAGACATATACTTTTTGTATATAGGGAAAATTTTGACTATCTTCGGGTATTTGCTTCAGCTTTTCTGGGAATTGACGCAGTTTCGGCAGATATTCATTTTCCCATAATTTTGGATTATTTTGCATCTTAGAAATTGTATCATCTAAAATCTTCTGTAAAGTATCCGCCATATTGCGATTATTGGCTAAATCTTCCAAAGCTTCCATCCAATTTTTACTGACAGCAGCAGTATAGTAACTATCTTGGAAAGAGTCATAATGTTGAAATTCTAATTCCTTATTTTCCTGATTTTCTGTTAACAATTCTAATGCTAAACAAGGATAAAAAATATCCTCTAGTTCTTCCATTCTTCTAGCATCTGGGGGAATTATGTCAGGAAAAGAAGCGCGAGAGTCATTATGTAAGAAAGATGTTCCAGAATTTTGTTCTCGTAAGTATGGGTTTCTCATTCTTTCTAGGCTACTAATTAATCTCAATGGAAACCCTGCATACTCATTGACAATTAATATTTCATCATCTGCTTGTATTGCTTTTAAAACACTTGCAGAAATTCCTAAATCTTGTGTGAGGAGTTTTTTAAAATCTGTCACATCTGATTCATCTGTATCTTTATATCCTACTAATTTACTACTTTTATCATCTTCGTCTCGGAAATAAGGATCATTCAAATTTAACCGCAGCAAGGGTTGAGCTTCCTGCATGATTTGTGTTAAACGAGTTGAACCAGCAGATGATGAATATTTTCGCATGAAGCGTTTAATTACAGAATTGACAATATTGCTACCACGAAAAGCAAATATTTTAACAACTTTTGGATCAATTTCTTGTTTTAGCTGGGAGTATGTAGCTCTTTGTATATTTAGGAAAAATGCCAAAGATGAACCTTTACCTGATGTTTCTGTGATTGCTGAACTTGCTAAAACTAATTGAGGACGTAGATCATTTTCTGGTAACATTGTTTGATAGCAAAGTTCTATATCTTCACTGTCAAAAATTGCCTCACCACTCATTTCATCAAAATTCAATTGTTTTAATTCTCGTTCCTCTTTTTCATAAGCACTTTGTAAATCTTCTACTAAACTGCTAAAAGCAACGACTTCTTTTTCTCTTTCTTGAACGTGCTTTTGTAACTGACTAACAATTTTTAGTGTTTCTTGAATAACTGTTAAATCAAAATTATGCCTAATTAGTTTACAAACTTCCTGGATAGCTTTTTTACATTCGTCTTGAAATTGACTATTCTTTAAATTGCCAATCAGGATAAATCTATTTTCCAGTTCTTCAATAATTTGGTCAGTATTATCCCACTTTCTTTCTACATCTTCTATGCGTTTCATTCCCCCCAAGTCAGCTATTAATTCTTGCAAATCATGTTGATATTTATGTAATTCATATTGCAATGCTTCTAACCAATTACGACCATTTTTAATAGCAAAGTTAGCCTCTATTGGTGTAAGTAACTTAATTAAATAATCATCAATATTCGTGCTAAGTTCTTTGATAATTTTAGGAGCAGCTTGTATTAATTTTGTTAACCAATAACCGCGAATACTTTCTGTTTCTCCTGGTTGCACAGTGCGAAATTGTTTATAAAATTCTGTCGCTAACTGTTGACGAACATTTACACGATCATCTTTATTTTTAGATTCGGAGATTAACTTTGATAATTTAGTCTGCCAAGTTTTGATACTATTACTAAAGGTCTTGTTGGATTCTTCTACAGACTCTGCTAATTTATTAGTTAATCCATCTCGTTTTACTAAATCATTATGCCAGTGATGTTGAATTAAAAATTGTTCAAGTAAGTTGATAGGATCAGGACTTTGACCTTTACCATTTAACCAGAATTTGATTAATTCTGAACTGACTTTTGTTAATGCTATTTGAATGATAGTATCACGAGGAAAATAAATTGCTGATAGTCCAAATGTCAAGTATATTTGGCTATTAGGACGAGGATGTTTGTCTGATTGAATTAGGTGTTGTAGAAAATTATCTCGATTTCCTTTAATCACTGGAGCTAATTCACCGGAAAATTCTAACCCTATTTTATGAGCGATTACATTACATAGCTTACCTTGTGTAAGTATTTCATATTCTCCCCCTGTTTGATGAGATAGCAAATAAGCATAATCAAAAGGTGGACGTTTTTCTTGAATAATTGATAAATTTTCAATATCATAACAAGCTGCAAATTCTGTACCAGGATTACTGTAATAATTTAGTTCTTTTAATGCAGCATAAGTATTCGCAATCATTCTAGTAGTATTACCATACAATTCTGGACTAATTACTAAATAGCCAAAAATGCGAGCGCCTTGTTCACCATAAAGATTTCTCAGACTATAAGCAACATCCAAAAACATCCCACTTCCTGTACCACCACAAAGAGAACCAACAACAAAAATACTTAATCCTGGATCTATTTTAAAGCCTGATTTTAGTAATAAAGCTTCGTGTCCTCTGGTGCGTCTTTCGGCGGTTTCAATTGCTGTTTTTACTTTTTGATAGTTGTGAAAAAAGGCTAATCTTCCTACAGGTCTGATACCTTTTGCACCTTCTTCTACTGCTTTAATATTCCGCAATAATTGAGGCGGAAACCAGATTCCAATATGATCATAAGGACCATAACTATTATATTCCGAACGCCGTTCTAGTCCTTCTACAAACATGGTGACATCTTTTGATGACATGGTAGCGCTGACTTTTTCAGCTTCTTTAAAACTTAAATCAACACCATGATAGGTACTTCCTGTTCTAATCCCTGTGACTTGGGTTGCGGCTTTATCTGTGTCAATGTGAACAAAACTAACAATTGGTAAGTTATTTAAGTCTCCATAACGGTCAACAATTAATCTTCTAATTCGCATTAATACATCTCTACCAGTTCCACCCAAACCGATACAAATTGTCCGATTAATGCCTCTATATTGGGTTTCGTTTGTAGATGCCTGAGTCATGGGTTTTCTCCTATAAACTATTTCTTGATTTTGATATAAATTTCATGTTCTCGGCAATTTAGGGTAAATTTAGAAGTTGATATGAGAGTTCGTGATGTAACTTTTTTGTTGTTAAGTTCAATTTTTCCATCTTCTTTGGGAACTAAATACAGTTTTTCTCCTTTACGTTCTAGATATGCTTGGAATTGTCCACCTCGAAAGCTGATAGAAGCTACACAACTAGGATCATCTTCACCAATGGCAATTTTTTTATTATTTGGTAATCTACATATTTGTTCTTCATCTTCTCCATCATCTTCTAACTTAATTCGTACCTCCCATTTTTTTTGCAATTTAGAATATTTTAATATACCCCCTACCATTAATCCAAGTATTAATAATAAAATTAAACTTGGTAGCCATAGCTGTTTGAATAAATAAGGATTAACTAAACAAGTTTCTTGTCCTCCTGGTGCTGGTGTGCAAACTTCTTGAACTGTAGGATTAATGTCTACTACAGATAATGTATAATCTTTATTATCTTGGTTTTTAATGATCAGCGATCGCTCTTTGAATGATAAAGCCTTAATCCAACCCTGTCTTTCCTGACTTTCCGGTGATGTCGCAATTCTAAAAGGACTATTAGCAGGAGTTTCTATCCAAACTTGGGAAGTAATTCCTGGTTGAGTAAATAACGGTGCATCAGTAATCCAAACAACCGATTGCGGCTTAATTAGTTGATTTTTGGAAACTCGATTTTGATTAATCTGGGCAATACCTTGATATACTGTTAACTCTGCTCTTTGAATATCTGTTCCATAGCGGTTAGGGTCAGAATTAAAAGGAATTTTCGCTAATACTTTATTAATATTTTCCGAATTTTTATCTCTAAAATATATAGGGTTTCCTAATGGATTTTCAACAGATATAATGTCATCAAAAACTAAATCTTGAGCAAAGGGAACAACATAAACAGAATCACCCGATTTGAGACTGTCTGCAACTATTTGACGTAAACGAATCCGGCCTTGATCATTGAAACCTACACTTTCCGTGACATCAATCGCTAAAACCACATCACGTTTACCCCCACCCCACAGGGATACTAACTGTAAGCCATTTCTTTGCGTATCAGTCAGTGGTTGTCCAGGGGTAATTTTTGTCAAAGTCACAAACCCTATAGCCTATTAAATAATGTGTATCAGAATTATTACACAAAGAGTCTTAAAGTTTTCGTCTTTACGCCTTGACGCGAAACATAATTTATATAGCTATTATGCAACGCCGTCATATCATATCATGTATACTTCTTATTGATTATTAGTTAATACGAATCAATAATTGTGAGTCCCGAACCCCTGGAAAATTCCTTGATATTTTTGTCCAATGCTCAACCCCTACAAATCCAGGTTTTTCGTAATTTTGCAGATGTCCATTTTCTAACTGTGTTTAAGTAGGTGAACAAAATAAAAATGAGGGGTATTGCGTTTTGTAAAATGGCTGAAACTCAATCAGAATATCGTATTAAGACAACTTTACATATCGTTACATACCTTTGAATTTTTCCGTTCACTTACTTGGTATACACAACTAATTTTTCTGTTTCCTGTTCCCTATTGCCTCTTTTAACGAGTGAATTTAATTTTGTCTGACAAAAATTCATAGACTTTCTAGATAGCTTAAAAGGTCTGCCATTTCTTGGATACCGGGCTGGAATTTAGGCATGGGAGGAGTTTCTCCGCTAGTTACTTGATGAATCAGCCCATAGCGGGATTTATATTTGGAGATTTCATGCAAGCTTGGACCGACTAGTCCATTTGCTTCTAAACCATGACAACCAGCACAGTTAATTTGGAAAATAGCTTTTCCTTGTACTAGGTTTCCCTGATGGGATAAAACACTTTTAACATAAGGATCAGAGGCTTTGACTATCTCAATCCCAAATAGGACTAATGGCAGGGCTATCAGCATCGCTACAATAAAGATAACGATCTGTTGAATTACGGTTTCAGGTTTGATTAGCTGGTTATCCAAAAGGGTGACTCTGACAATGTGCAAGTTTTCATATTCCTACACATATCCTAAAATTTCTTGATTGTGTTCGCAAGTACATAAGATGATTTTTATATAGTATTTATATTTAAAACTATTATGGATGGCGGGATTCTTGCCAAATTTGGTAAAATCAAAAACAGGAAGCGAATCTTTCCATAATTACAACAAGGAGCTTTACAGTGGTTGAACCCCTATTATCAGGTATTGTGCTTGGTTTGGTTTTTGTAACTTTAAGCGGTTTATTCTATGCCGCTTATAGACAATACAAGCGTCCTAACGAATTGGGCGGCTGATATTAATTGAGGAGTCAGGAGTCAGGAGTCAGGAGTCAGGAGAAAGAAAGAAGAAAAAAGAAGAACATCTATTCCCTCTTGCCTATTCCCTGTTCCCTGTTCCCTGTTCCCTGTTCCTGATAAAATGTCAAAGATGTTTTACCATAGCTTTTTTGACGGCAGATTTCCCAGTTGGGGATGTTTGATGGTTGCCAATTTCGGTAACGATGTTCGACGGCTATTTCTCCTTGGGAATCTAAAAGCTGATATTGAGCGATCGCTTCTAATACTGGTTCATATAATCCACTAGTATAAGGTGGGTCAAAATAGATCCTGTCAAATTTTTGACCTGATAATTTTTTTAACTGTTGGGTGACGTTTCCCCGTAATAGCTGAAATTTCTGTTCTGGCTGGGCTACCTGTTGCCAGTTTGCTTGAATTATGGCACAGGCTTGACTTGATTCTTCAATACCGATCACAACGCTGGCTTCTCTACATAAAGCTTCCGCACCCATAGAACCACTACCGGCGCACAAATCTAACCAGCGACAACCAGCGATTGTTCCCTGCCAAATATTAAATAATGCCTCCCGTACTCGCGCACTGGTTGGTCTGGTATCTTCACCTGGTAAGGTTTTAAGCAGACGATTCCCGTAAATTCTCAGACTCATTATTCCATTTTAGATTTTAGATTTTGGATTTTGTATTGATCCTAGTGATAAATAGACGGATACCATCAAGGAGTTATTGATGATTTAATCTGGAAATTTGGGTAAATAAACACCTGAAAATATTACAACCTTTTGTTAAGCAAAAACTTTTTCACGAACTTGAGCCACAAAATTAGATAGAATTTGCAATCCGACATTTGATGATTTTTCGGGATGGAATTGGACAGCCATGATATTTTCATGAGCGATCGCTGCTGTAAAAGTTTGATCACCATGAGTAACAGTCGCAGCCCGAACTTGGGGATTTGTTGGTTCAACATAAAAAGAATGAACAAAATAAACCCAAGGATCGATAGGCAAATGTTCCCACAAAAGACTTTTTGGTTGGTTGAGTTGGAGTTGATTCCAACCCATGTGGGGAATTGTCAGCCCCGGTTGAGAACGAAACCGGCGGACTTTTCCCGGTACAATTCCTAACCCTGGTAAAGTTCCTTCGGCACTGGATTCAAACAAAATTTGTAATCCTAGACAAATACCCAAAAAAGGTTTACCAGAAGCAATCGCATCTTTAATAGGTTTTTCCAAACCACGCGATCGCAAATGTTGTACAGCCGGATCAAATGCTCCCACTCCTGGCAAAACTATAGCATCTGCTTTTGCCAACTCATGAGAAGAATCAGTAACGTGAGGAGTTGCACCAGCTTTTTCTAATCCTTTGCAGACAGAGTGCAAATTTCCCATATCGTAATCAACAACTGCAATCACTGGCATTTAGCTGCTCCTTGTAAATTTATGAAGGACGGCATTCTTTTATTCTAATTCTAAATAATATTTATTATGCACAAAAAAATACTATTAACTTCTTTTGACATTTGGTTGAGTCAACAAAAGTCAAATTCATCCGATGACTTGTTACTCGCACTAGCCACAATGGCATCACTCCCCCATGATTTAAATTTTTTGCACCGTTTGCCAGTAGACGTGCAACAATCTAGTTCTCGCGTCATTGCCAAAATTCATGACATCCAACCCGAATATATTATTTGTTGTGGTATGGCTGCCAGTCGTTCACAATTAACGGTAGAACTCTTTGCCAGTAGTACAGGCATCTTACCTCAAGAGTCTATAAATTCTCCCGAAAATATCTTACAAACCACCGTTGATCTCGAAAAATTATTAGTCGAAACAGCAGCAGTTGAGATTAGCTACGACTGTGGTAAGTTTGTTTGCGAGGGACTTTATTATTCAATCTTGGACTATTTACACCGATCTCAACTGTCAATTCAGTGTATTTTTGTTCATGTCCCCATTTTAAATCCAGAAAATTTGCCAGAAATAATTACTGATTTTGTTTTGATCATTAACAACTTGGCACTTCTCTAGAAATATTCACGTCTGTTTCCACAAATTTACTCAGTATTATGTTGCCACTATTACTTGCTTTCACACTTGCTCAAACTGTTCCTGCTACACTACCACCAGAAGAAATATTACAAATACAATCAGTACGTCCTTTGCCAGGAAAATTGGATTTAGTGCCGGTATTTAATAGCAATAGTCCAGAACTGGTATTAAAAGAAGGAATTTTACTTTCTACCTTTCCAGCAGCAGGGAAAAAAGTCACATCAGCCCATTTAGATTTTCCCTTGCGCGGACAGTTTGATATTTTTGCCCATCATGTTACGAAAGCTGATGGCCTGCGTGACGACAAAGGAGTTATTCCCCCAGAAAATTTACGTTCTTTGTATTTGGGCATAATTTTACATAATCCTGGTTCTCAACCAGTAACAGTAAATATATTGCAAGGTGCGAGTTATTTAAGTCAACCAGATGCCCCATTTAAAGACATACCATCTTTACTTGCCAATGACTTAGGAACGGTTTTTTCTGGTCCTGGTAGTCGAATCATGTCTGATATTTTGAGAGGGACAAGACAAGATATTTTCCCCCCCCAAATTATCATTCCGCCTGGGGAAAGTCAGATGTTACTAAATTTACCAATTCCCGTACAAGGACTCACACCACCAATTAATGGTCGTTCTACATATCTGCGACTGCGAAGTAATGGTAATGTTTATGCTGCTAGTTTAGCGATGTTTGCCCGGATAAATACTGATGGTAGTGAGCGATCGCCCAACTTAGCAGAATGGCAAAATTTATTAGATAATGGTGAATTATCTACCCCTAGAGATAAAGTTCCTACTCCCATAGTAGGAAATAATAAACCAGGAATTTACGGGCGTGTAGCCGGAGTATCTAAAGGTTCTCGATGGGTAGCAGATATAGTAGATGAACCTAAAAGCAATTATTTAACCATTCCTCAACCCGGTGCAGCGTTTTCCTACGGTTTAAGTACCTTGCATGGGGGAATGTTAGGGACAAATCAAATTCAAACTGCACCTATGTTAGTGCGCTATCCTGACACCGCTTATTACGCACATGGGAATTATGGAATTCAATATAGTCTCAAGCTACCTTTATACAACAATACTCAAAAGCAACAAACTGTGAGTATTGCGATCCAAACTCCCTTGAAAGAGAACGAGTTAAGTAAATCTGGACTGCGCTTTTTCAAGATACCAGCGCGTCAAATCTTCTTCCGAGGAACTGTGCGCTTACGCTATAAAGAACAGGGGCAATGGCAAAATAAATTTGTACATTTAGTGCAAAAGCGTGGTGAACTCGGACAGTCTTTAGCAACATTAAATATTAAACCGGGTAATACTTCTTTAGTACAAGTAGACTTTCTTTATCCACCTGATGCGACACCACCACAAGTTTTAACAGTCTCAACTCAAGCTAAATAGTTAAACCTCATTAAAAAAGTATCCCAAAATTTCTTGTGGTGCGAGCATCTAGTCCCCTAATACTCTTGCTCTCTTCTTTGCGCCTTTGCTTCTTAGCGTTCTTTGCGCGAAATCTTAGCAAAATTAAACCCCCCACTAAAAACTTAGCAGAGGGAATAATCAAACTTACACCTTAGGTTTAAAAGTCGAAGCAACGTGCAACTCTTTCAATTGTTTTACGTCCACACTTGCAGGAGCATCTGTTAACAAACAACGAGCTTGTTGAGTCTTGGGGAACGCAATCACATCACGAATTGATTCTTCTCCAGATAACAACATTACCAAACGATCTACACCGTAAGCAATCCCACCATGAGGAGGAGTTCCATATTCAAAAGCTTCCAACAAAAAGCCAAATTTACTTTGTGCTTCTTCCGTTGATAAACCAATAGCTGAAAATACCTGTTCTTGAACTTCTCGCTGATAAATTCGCAGACTTCCACCACCGACTTCAAAGCCATTTAAAACTAAATCATAGGCTTGAGCGCGGGCGGTTTTTAAATCGCTGATATCATCAGGATGAGGTGCTGTAAATGGGTGGTGTAATGCTTCCAGACGTTTTTCATCTGCATTCCATTCAAACATGGGGAATTCTGTCACCCAGAGGAAGTTAATTTTGTCTTTTTCAATTAACTTAAATTCCTTAGCCACAAATTGACGAATTCTGTCTAAAGTTTTATTAACGGTGTTTGTATCAGCAGCCGCAAATAATAACAAATGTCCAGCTTTTGCACCTGTTCTGGTGAGAATTTCCTGCTTTTGTTCTGGTGTCAAATTATCTTTAATTGCGCCAATGGTGTCAAGTTCGCCATTTTCCCGGACGCGAATATATGCTAATCCTTTCGCACCTGCTTCTGCGGCTTCTCGGAAAATATCGCCACCTGGTTTAATACGAACATTAGAAATGGCATCGTTACCGTTAGGAATGGGGAGAATTTTAACAATCCCACCGTTAGCAACAGCTTCTCGAAAAACTTTAAAACCGGAATCTTTTAAAATGTCGGAAACATCAATTAATTCTAAACCGTAGCGGGTATCTGGTTTATCGCTTCCGTAACGGTTCATAGCTTCCGCGTAGGGAAGACGAGGAAAAGGACGAGGTAAATCAATTCCTTTCACGGTTTTGAAAATATGACAAACTAACTTTTCGTTAAGTTCAATAATTTCATCTTCAGACATGAAACTCATTTCCATGTCTAATTGAGTAAACTCTGGTTGTCTATCAGCACGTAAATCTTCATCCCGGAAACATCGCGCTACTTGATAGTATCTATCCATTCCCGATACCATCAATAATTGTTTGAAAAGTTGGGGAGATTGCGGTAATGCAAACCATTCACCTTCATTGACGCGACTGGGAAGAATATAATCTCGCGCCCCTTCGGGAGTAGAACGGGTGAGAATTGGGGTTTCGATTTCGATAAACCCTTCTAAGTCTTCTAGGTAGCGCCGCATGGCTTTGATGACTTGGCGACGCAATTGCATATTTTGCGCCATGCGTTCCCGTCGTAAGTCCAAATAACGATATTTTAACCGCAAGTCTTCCCTGACTGTTTCCGTGTCTGCGGTGGAAACTTGGAAAGGTAACTGTTTACGGACGGCGTTGAGTAGTTCTATTTTATCTGCGTAGATTTCTACTTCGCCTGTAGACAGTCGGGGATTTAGGGATTCTGGAGGACGTTGGCTAACTGTACCGGTGATTGCGACAACGTATTCGTTTCGTAATTTTTCAAATTGTTGATAAGCCAGTACACGCATCTCTTTGAGTACGGATTGTCCTTTGTCCCAGTCCTCTTTCCTATTTTGTTCGTCCTGGTTTTGCGGACTACCTTTCTTTTTCCAAAAATGTTCAGCGTATGACTTAGTTTCTTCGTTGGTTGGGGTGCGCTGGGGGTCGCTGACGATTTGGACAATACCAGAGCGATCGCGCAAATCTAAGAATATCACACCACCGTGATCGCGGCGACGGTCTACCCATCCGTAAAAGGTAACAGTTTCACCAATATGTTCTTTTCGGAGTTCGCCGCAATAGTGAGTTCGCATAATTGTTAGTTCTTTGGTTCCGGGCTAGGTTGGGTAAATGTCAAGGCTTTCCCATTATCTAGCATCAATTGTCATTGTAGTAGTTTTAGTTCTGGAAAAATCAGTTATTTTAGCTTTGGCTTCAGGACGTTGGGTTACTCTACCGGTGATTGCTACAACGTATTTATTTCGGAACTTGTGTGTAACCGTAGATCAGAGACGGGGGAAGTGATCAGGGCGATTTCCTTTCTACAGGTTAAAAAATTTATTGACACCCGCTAATTAAATATGTATACTCAAAGTATATACATTGACCTAAGTTGTGAAGAGTGTTTGACTGGAGAAAACCTCAAGTTTAGTCCTGTAGATTTCTAACAAAATATTGGGAGATAACTATGACAACAGTTGTGGCAAAATGGGGAAACAGTTTAGCGATTCGGATTCCCAGATCCGTAGCTGAACAAGCGCAAGTAACGGAAGGGATAGCGATAAATTTTAGTGTGGAAGGTAACAGGATTGTGATTACACCACAAAAAAGAAAAAAATATACCCTGGATGAGTTGCTTGAAGGTATGACTCCTGATAAATTTCATCCTGAATTTGAAACTGGAAACGCTGTGGGGAATGAAGATTGGTAGTTAATTCTTATTTTCCCAATCGAGGAGATATTGTTAAATTAGAATTTGGGAACACACAAAGATTTACTGCTGATTCGATTAAGCGTGCATTTTCCCTGCAAGCGTCAGGAATGTCTTTTGATGATATTGCTAAGACATTAAATAACGAATTACAACAACTTGGGCGTGAACAAATCGGCTATCGTCCTGTTCTTGTTATATCTCCAATTAAATATAATCGAATGGCTTCTTTAGTTCTAGTGTGTCCTATAACTAGCAATCCAAAAGGGCTGAGTTTTGAAGTTCCACTTGTTGAGGGAATGAAAACAAAAGGAGTTGTGTTAGCTGACCAAATTAAAACACTAGATTGGAGAGCTAGAAAGGTAAAATTTGTTGAAAGTGTTACCCAAGATTTAATAGAAGAAGTACAAGCGAAACTTGAAACATTAATTTTATAAATCGCGCCTACGCGGACTCACGGAATTTAACCCACGAAGGTGGGTTTCGTCTGTGTAGCTGCGGTTTCTAACCGCCATTTTAACAGATATAATGGAAAGTATTATTCAAGATTAGTCAAGAGGTATGAATCATGACTGCTGTAACTTTACAAATACCACAATCATTAAAATTCACAGATGATGAATTTGTGGAAATAGTCGCTGCTAATAAAGATTTACGTTTAGAATTATCACATCAAGGGGAATTAACTATTATGTCACCAACTGGAGGAGAAACAGGAAATCGTAATTTTGAAATGTGTCTTGATTTAGGGTATTGGAATCGCCAAAATAATTTAGGAAAAGCTTTCGATTCTTCCACAGGTTTTAAATTACCTAATGGTGCTACCCGTTCCCCAGATGTGTCTTGGATTAAAATAGAAAGATGGAATGTACTCACACCAGAACAAAGAAAAAAGTTTTTGCCTTTATGTCCCGATTTTGTGATTGAGTTAGTTTCTGAAAGTGATGATTTAGCAGATACTCAAGCAAAAATGCAGGAATTTATAGCCAATGGTTTACGTTTAGGGTGGTTAATTAATCCTAAAACCAAACAAGTAGAAATTTATCGTCAAAATCAAGAAATAGAAGTTTTACAATCTCCTATAAGTTTATCTGGAGAAGATGTATTACCAGGTTTTATTTTAGATTTACAGCCGATTTTTCTTTAAGTCTATATTTCAAGTTCCAGTTACTACACAGGCAAAACTCATCATTATGGGTTTCAAATCCATGCCTTCTTGGTATTCAGAAATTACCTCTTAAAAACTGATGACACCACCGTAATTATCGTAGTGCTGGCAATCAAACCGAAAGCCAAATTAACCAGTGACTGTGTAGCTTGCCTGTATACTTCAAATTTCTCATTTGATTTTGCCACATCAGTTTTTAATTCTTCCAGTGAATTTAAGATTTTTTGTTGAAACTCTTCTTGTGACATTTTATTTATATCCTTAGTTAACGATTTTGATATGGATTCAATAGGTAACGCTATTACTGTGTATAAGCGGTTTCTAACCGCCAATTTGATCAACTTCTATCTATCCCATCCCATAAACAGTTTCACCAATATGTTCTTTTCGGAGTTCGCCGCAATAATCTAGCATCAACAGTCATTGTAGTAGTTTTTGTTCTAGGAAAATCAGTTATTTTAGCTTTGGCGGTTGGAAACAGCCAATTTTAGATAATCTTCCAGCCGCAAGTAATGTAGTTGGAACATCGCTGAATCAGAAAACCCCACCCTATCTTAGAAAAGGCGAGGTTTTTTTGATGTCTGGGAATAAAATTTATTAGGGGAGGATGTTTACTCCTGCGCCCCTTGCATTAAAATCGTCAGGAAATCTAGTTTTACTATTGGCGATCGCCTCGGTTAAATCCGCCTCGGTTAAATCCGCCTCGGTTAAATCCGCCTCTCTTAAATCCGCCTTGTTTAAATACGCCTCGGTTAAATCCGCCCCTCTTAAATCCGCTCCGGTTAAATTCGCCCAGCTTAAATACGCCTCGGTTAAATCCGCCCCTCTTAAATCCGCCCCGGTTAAATACGCTCCGCCTAAATCCGCCTCGGTTAAATTCGCCTCGGTTAAATCCGCCTCTCTTAAATCCGCCCCGATTAAATCCTTGTCACCAATAAGCGCCCGACTAAGATCAGATTCACTATACGCATAAGAAGGACTAGGATTGAGGAAGAGAACCCCACTGAATACTGAAAATGCTATAACCAAGACCAGCAGAAAACTCAGAGACTGTTGGACTTTAGACTTAATGTAACTTGCCATGATTTAACCCTTGGATGTTTGTAATTCTGTATAGAGAATATACAGGACGGACAAATTATATTATACATAATGTATTTTGACAAAGGGCTTTTTTGATCGTTTGATTAAATTTACCTAATGGAATTTTTAACCTGCGTAGGCAGGTTTTGCTGTGTAGACGCGGTTTCTAACCGCCGATTTTATCAACTTCTATCTATTCCGTAATCTGTCAGTTTTCAGGTAATCTGCCAAGGGGAAGGCAGTAATGTAGTTTAGATATAGCTGAATGAGAAAACCCCACCTGATCTTTTATCTGTTAAATGCTATAATCAAACAAATGTAATTTACTTTTTCTATCAAAAAATGGAAACAATTGCCATTAAAGTTGATGCAGAAGTTGCCAAAGCCTATCAAGCAGCAGAACCGCAAAAACAGCAAAAAATTCAGACTATTGTGAACGATTTGCTCAAATTAATTATTCAAGATAAATCTCTAGATGACATTATCCAAGAAATGCAAGAACAAGGGAAAAATAGGGGATTAACTCCAGAAATTTTAAATGAGATTCTTCAGAATGGATGAATTACGTTTTGTTGTTGATACAAACATTTTAGTTAGTGCCGTTTTGATTAAGTCATCTATTCCAGATGTGGCATTCAAAAAAGCCAGAAGTTTAGGAATAATTTTATTTTCAGATGCGACTTTTCAAGAACTACAAGAAATCCTTAATCGGTCAAAATTCGATAAATATATTTCTGTGAGTATTCGTACTCAATTCTTAGCTAAATTCAAACTTGAATCAGAAGAAACTGAAATAGTTCAGATGATTAAGGAGTGTAGAGATCCAAAAGATGACAAATTTCTTGAGGTTGCTATTAATGGTAATGCAACTCATATTATTACAGGAGATAAAGATTTATTAGAACTTCATCCCTTTCAAGGAGTTGATATTATTACCGCCACGCAATTTTTAGAAATTTTCTCAGTTTGATCATAAAATATGATAAGAAAGAAATCTTTTAACCTGCGTAGGCAGGTTTTGCCCGTGTAGACGCGGTTTCCAACCGCCCAGAAATGGCTTAAACCCCAGTCGTTGCCGAAATATCAATTAACCAGCGAACAGTTTGCGGGAAAATAATCACAATTAACAACACAATAAACTGTAAAACTATAAAAGGAATCGCACTTTTGTGAATATCCAATGTACTAACTTCTTTAGGGGCAACACTTTGTAAATAAAACAAAGAAAATCCCACCGGTGGAGAAATAAACGCAGTTTGTAAATTCACTGCCATTACCACACCAAACCACACCATATCAATATTTAAAGCCTGTGCTGCTGGCACTAATAAAGGCATAGCAATAAAGCAAATTTCAATAAATTCTAAAAAAGCTCCTAAAATAAAAATTACGATATTACTAACAATTAGAAATCCCCAATATCCTCCAGGTAAACCTACTAATAAATTAGTAATCAGAGTTTTGCCACCTAAAGCATCAAACACCAAGCTAAACATCGAAGAACAGAATAAAATCATCACCACTAAAGCCGTAATCACTGCGGTAGAATGGGCAGCATCACGAATTAATTGTGGTGTCAGACGTTTATTAAAAGCGGCGAGAATAGAAGCCCCAACAGCACCTACAGCCCCCGCTTCTGTGGGAGTTGCCACACCAAAGAATATACTTCCTAACACTGCAAAAATTAAAATAATCGGCGGAACAACAGCTTTGAAAACTTGTTTAATTAATTGAGTCCCTTGAGGAATTACCACATCATCAGGAATCATTGGTACTTTTTCCGGTTGAAAAAAAGCTAGTCCTAAAATATAGAGAATATAAGCACCAGATAACATTAATCCGGGAATTAATGCCCCTAAAAATAAATCTCCCACAGAAACACCAATTTGATCACTCAGAATCACTAAAACTAAACTGGGAGGAATTAACTGGGCTAAAGTACCGGAAGCAATAATAACTCCTGAAGCTAATTTTTTATCATAGCCATAGCGTAACATCAGCGGTAATGATAACATCCCCATCACAATTACTGTTGCCGCTACGACTCCGGTTGTGGCTGCTAAAACTGTTCCCACTAAAACAACTGCTAAAGCTAATCCTCCTCTGACACGACTTAAAATAATGCCGATAGTTTCTAATAATTCTTCTGCTAATCCTGACTTTTCTAGAACTGCACCCAAAAACACAAAGAAGGGAATAGCAAGTAAGGTAAAATTCGACATTGTGCCAAACCAACTATTAGGTAATAGGAGAAGACGAGCCGGATTAAAAGCCCCAACTACTGTACCAATGAGTCCAAAAAAAATGGCTGTGCCAGCAAAGGAAAAAGCGACAGGAAAGCCACTCATGAGAATAAAGAAAAAGCCGACGAACATTAAAATTCCTAACCATTCAAAACCCATATTTTCTCCTTATTCAACATTAATATTTTCAGAAGTTTCTAAGCGAATTTGTTCTGCTACTTGTTGATAGCCTAATATTACAGCTAAGTATTTAATGGCTTGAGAAATACTTTGTATCAGCAGCAATAATAAAGCTATAGGGACTACAGTTTTGATTGGGGCGCGGGGTAACCCATTCGCGTCAGAAGATATTTCCCACGTTCCCCAACTACCATCACTTAACCTTCCCCAAGATTGTAAAACCGGATTGAATGTTACCCAAATACCAATTAAACAAAAGGGAATTAAAAATAAAATTGTTCCCACAAAATCAACTAAGGCGCGTTGTTTTTCACTAAAATTAGTATAGAAAAAATCAACCCGCACATTTTCCCCATGACGTAAAATATAAACAAAGCCGAATAAGAATGTGAGAGAAAATAAGTACCATTGCAGTTCTAATAAGGCATTAGAAGACAATTGCACGCCAATAAAGCGCCCCATATAACGGGCGACAACATTAAAAAAACCGACTCCAATTGTGAGTAAAACCAGCCAATTCGATAACCATCCTAATTTATCAGCACCATTGTCAATAAACTGCGAAAATTTTAATAGCTTACTGATGAAAGCAAATCTTTTTGAGTGACGCATAGAACATAATAAATTAAAGGCAAGACTTGAGAATACAGTCAGCCATTCAGCCAGGGAATAAATTCCCTGTCTAATAGCTCAAGTCTGTTAAAACAGACTCAGAAATCGTCCCAGGTTTAGTCATTTTTTATCTCGTTCCCAGTCTCTGACTGGGAATGCCCTAACAGAGGCTCTGCCTCTTTTGTTATTGAAGGCAGAACCTTCTCGAATTCATTCCCATACAGAGTATGGGAACGAGAAACCGCCCGTTTTACTGAAGTATTAATTAATCAATTTTTCTACCTCCAAAATATCCAAATTTGTTAATTGTGCCACTTGTTCTCCAGACATTCCATTCTGTAACAACTTAATAGCAACTTGTCTTAATTGCAACTCAGCTTGTTCAGCCCGTTGTTTTTCCTGTTCTGCAATTTGTTCTATTTCATCTGCTCTGTGTTGTGTAATTATTACCATTTCCCCAGATGTGGGAAATAATTCACCGTCCAAAGTTGCCCAGCGTAACCAAGTTGCATCAACACCTCTGTAATTACCTTCCCAACGCACTAAAGCCAAATCTAAAACTTTGCTTACCAATTGATTTTTTTCATTTAGGGCAATCCGTTGATATGCACCACTATTAAGATCAAAACCGGCAAAATCATTGGGATTAAAAGGGTCATACCAGAAATATTCAGAAACCCGCATTTGATTTTGATAAATCAGTTTTTTGGCATTTTTATCATTGTTAGCTGTGCTTTCTGAAAGTAATTCAATTACCACGTCTGGGGGTTTTCCTTCTTCCCAAACTACCCAAGAAAGTCTTTCTGTTTTCGGCACACCTAAAACAGCAAAAAAATCTGAACCGCGAAAATCTTGATTTTTTAATTGTGCTAAACTGTAGTAGATAAACATATTGCCACCTACATATCCATCAGCCCTTTGATCTAACCAAGGCTGAATGGTATCAATTAAAATATCCATTTGTAATTTATGTCTTTGTGTCTCCATCGGGATACCATCATCACAAGGAAGTTCTGCCTGGGTGGGTGGCAGTTTAATGCTAGGTTCAGCCAAAACAGTTTCTAACATAGCCGTTAAATTTAGTTAGAAATTACTTAATATTTTTATACTAATCTGAAATGATCCGCAATTGGCAAAATTATAAGAAATAATAAGTTTTAAGTATATCAACACAATCAAGTCAAACTGGATAAAAAAAAGTAACTAAGTCTAAGAGGTTGTTTGAAAAGTATTAGATGAAACCGATAATCTCCAGAAACCTAACCCCCCTTCCCCCCTTCCCTCGTAGGGAATGGGGGTTTCAAAGCCTCTCCCCGCATCGGGGAGAGGTTTGGAGAGGGGTTTATTTATACATTAAAAACTTTTAAAACATCCTCTAAAACCTTTTTCCCCCTGCCTTATCCAACGAAGATTTTTAATACCAACCTGTTTTGTAGCGGCTGAAATTTTACATCATTATGATATTCTGGGGAAATCTTACACTTAGTCAATAATATTCATTTTTATGAAACGCCGAGCTATTGTTAACAGATTATCTCAAAGTGCGATCGCTGCCACCGGAGTAGCAATTGTTGGTGGTTGTCAAAAGGCACAAACCCAAGCAGCCAAAGGTCAAGCCGATACCAGTAATCTACCTACCATTAAATGGCAAATGGCTACCAGTTGGCCTTTATCCTTAGAAACTATTTTTGGTGGAGCGCAGGTATTAGCAGAACGCGTCAAAATTCTCACAAACGGAAAATTTATCATCGAACCACGGGCTGCGGGAGAAATAGCCCCCGGTTTAGAAGTTCTCAATGTAGTTTCCCAAGGTGCAGTACAAGCTGGACATACTGCTGCTTATTACTACATCGGTAAAAGTCCCGCTTTAGGATTTGGTACATCAGTACCATTTGGACTCAATGCCCAACAACAAAACGCTTGGTTATATGAAGGCGGAGGTTTAGCCAAACTGCGGGAAATTTACGCCAGCAAATTTAATGTGATTCAATTTCCTGCGGGAAATACGGGTACACAAATGGGGGGATGGTTTCGCAACGAAGTCAAAACACTTAATGATCTCAAAGGCTTAAAAATGCGGATTCCCGGTTTAGGGGGGCAAGTTATGGCTAAATTAGGTGTCACAGTCCAGACTCTCCCCGGAGGGGAAATCTTCCAAGCCTTACAAACAGGTGCTATTGACGCGGCTGAATGGGTAGGACCTTATGATGATGAAAAATTAGGCTTAAATAAGGTTGCTAAATTTTATTATTATCCGGGTTGGTGGGAACCAGGTCCAACTCTAGAAGTGCAAGTGAATTTAGACGAATGGAAAAAGCTCCCACCTTCATACCAAGCAGCTTTAGAAACGGCTGCATATCAGTCGAATACAACAATGTTAGCTCGTTATGATGTCCGCAATACTGAGTCCTTAGAGAAGCTATTAAAAACAGGGACTCAACTGCGTCCTTATAGTCAGGAAATCTTAGAAGCAGCGGAAAAAGCCTCTTTTGCTTTATATGATGAATTTGCGGCTAAAGACGCTGATTTTAAAGCGGTTTATGAACAGTGGAAACCTTTTAGAGATCGGATGTATGCGTGGAATAATCTCAATGAAGGCAGTTTAACCCGTTATGCTTATGGGAAACTAAAAGCGGGGAGTTAAGAGTGATTTGAAATCTCCGTAGAGACGTTCCATGGAACGTCTCTACAAAGGTTATGGGAAATGCACTACTGTTAAATCTAAAAATTACAACCTTTTTTCACAGTAAAGTGGAGAATTGCACTGTATAGTTTAGTATTAAAAATATAATAAGACGCTGGGGGTGAGTATGACAGATAATGGCACAATTCAATTTATTTTTGCTATTGATGACCCAGAATTAGATGATGAAAGACGGCTAAAAATAGCAAGTAAGTTGCTGCGGGAATTGCGGGATTCGGATGAAGTAGAAAAAGTAGACCGTGCTGAAGATTTTAACCCAGAAGCAGGAAGTAAGCCAGGTT